>JASLHP010000031.1 GCA_030149625.1 Solirubrobacteraceae bacterium | reverse complement strand
CTCTGGAAGCGCCCGGAGCCGTGCGGGGTCGCGCTTCCGTGGCCTGTGATCGATCCGCCTGAGGTATAGATCGTGCAGCTGCCGGCGAGGATCGAGTCGATCGTGAGCGTGGCTCTCACGCGGCCGGGCAGCCCGCCGGTGGCCGCCCCTTCCTCGATCACCGTGGTTTCGTCTTGGCGGATCAGGTGCAGGTGGGCGGTGTCGGTGCCGTTGAGCGTGCGCGCGGCATGTGCGCTGCGGTGACGTGCGACGCCGGCGGCCTGCCCGGCCGCGCCCATCGGGATCGTCGCGCAGGCCGCGATCGTCAGCCCGGCGATGCCTCCCGTGATTCGCCCGAAGCGCCGAGTCCCGCGAACATCTCCACGAACGATGCAGCTCCTCATCGCGCTTGCCGACATGCTCGTCTGCTCGATGGAGTCATGAGATACAGGTACGTCACGTCGGTATCAAGCGGTGCTTGGCGGTCAGCAGGCGCATGCGCCAGCCGGGTATCGCGGATCTACCCGGCTCGCGCCCGAAGCCGTCTCGTTCGATCTGGCGCAGGATCTCTCGGTAGAGGGTTGCCGCGAGGCTCATCGCTCGGCGGCCGCTGCGCAGGAGCGGAAACGCGCCGGCGCCCTCTTCGAAGAGCGCGTCGGCGTGGGCGATCTGATCGCGCAGGAGCGCGTCGCGGGCGCCGGGCGCCGGGTAGCCGAAGCGCTCGATCGTGGTGCGCGCGATGTACAGGCGGCCGTGCGCGAGATCCTCGTCGATGTCGCGCAGGATGTTGGTCACCTGCATTGCCCGGCCGAGCGCGGCCATCTTGCGCGCGCCGTCGGGGTGGCTCGTGCCGAGCATGCTCGCGAGCACGACGCCCACCGACCCGCCGGCCTGCTGGCAGTAGCGCGCGAAGTCCTCCTCCGTATCGATGCTTGCCCGCGCGATGTCGTGGCGCATCCCCTGGCAGAACTGCATGAGCGCGTCTCGTGGCAGCGGGTACCGTCCCGCGAGGCCCGCGAGCGTGCGCGTCTCGGGAGTGTTCGTCCGCGCGTGCTCACCGCGCGTCCAGCACTCGACGGCCGCGACGCGCCGCGCGGCTCGCGGATCGTCCTCGTCGACGAGGTCGTCGAGCGTTCGCAGCACGCGGTACAGGCGTTGCACGTCTGCTTTGAGATTTCCTGGAAGCAGTTGCAGTGCGGGCGCGAACGTGCTCCGATCGGCCGCCATCCCGTTGTCGATGCCACGAATCGAGAGCCGGCGCTCGCCGCGGATCGGCGGCTGCGCGGCAGCGGGCAGCGTGCGTGCGTCTTCGCTCGTTGACATCGTGCCCTTCATTCTGTGGCGAACGCTGCCGTTGGCTGGACTCCAGCGATGCGCAGCACCGCGATCAGCGACGCCACCAGCGAGATCGCCACGGCGATCGCGAGCGTGCCCAGCCCGAGCTGCCACGCAGGCGCGAACTGGACGGGCGAGCCCGTGGTGTGTTGCAGCCAGCTATCGATCAGGCGTTGACCGATGGGACCCGCGACGATGCCGATCGCGCATCCGCTGAGCAGCACCGTGCCGCTCTCGTAGAAGATCAGCCGGGCGAACTGGCCGAAGCTCATGCCGATCGATATCAGCGAGTTGAACCGGCGACGACCCTGCCAGACCGCGGCCAGCATCAACGCGATCACCGACGCGATGGTAGTGACCAGCACGACGATCGTCGTGTCGCGCAATCGCGACAGCGTGCTGCCCAGCACCTCGCTGACTTCCGCTCGCCGTTCGCCGACGGTCTGGACCGTCAGCGCCGAGGAGGCGGGAAGCGCCTTTTCGATGAGTAGCTTGCCTCGCGCGGGCGTGACGCCTGGCTTGAGCGTGACGGCGAGCTCGCTCGCGGTGTCGCCGCTCCACAGCCGCGCGTGCGTCTCGCCGTCCATCACGACTGCGCCCGACAGCCAACCGTAGTTCGCGAGGGTCGCCGCGAGACGAAAGCTGGCGTTGCCAGCGGGGGTGGGCAGCGTGAAGCGCTGGCCGAGACGGAGGTGCTGTGCGCGAGCGATCGTCTGGCTGAGCGCCACCCATCCGCCTTCGCGCAGGCGTCTGTCGGCTGTTCTCAACGATCCTTCCAGGAGCTGGTTCGGCGCGATCTGCGCCGGCTGTTGGGATGGGACGCCAAGCACCCACACCCGCCGTCCGGGCAGGTCGAGAAATGAGTCCCGCCAGGGCAGCACAGAGCTCACGATCGCGAGCCGCTTGAGGCGCTGCTGGGTTTCGGCGTATGCGAATGGCTGCGTCGTGTAGACGTTCTCGGCTCCACCCGGCTTGATCCAGATGCTGGCGTTCGCGAGCAGATCGGTGGCGCCACGGCCCACCGCGGCTTGCACGTTGGCCACAGAGCCGCCGATCAGGACCATCAGGAAGGCGGCGATCGTGCCTGTGGCGAGCAGCGCGACCGAGCGAGTCGGCGAGCCGCGCAGCTCGGCGACCGCCAGGCGTGCGGCGGGATCGTTCGAACGGCGCGAGAGGCGCCGGGCCAACGCCAACAGCCACCGCAGGACCATCGGCAGGCAGACGATCAGGCCAACCGCCAGCCCCACGAGCGCGACCATGGTCGTTGCCGGCGCGAGCGCGGCGAAGGCCACG
>JASLHP010000015.1 GCA_030149625.1 Solirubrobacteraceae bacterium | reverse complement strand
CACGCGCTAGTCGTGATGCTCGAATGGAGCTTCACGATCGAACTGCTCGATGGCGCCGCGACAGCCAGCATAGCCAGTGGGCTGCGCGGCACGCAGGCTGCCTTCACCGAACCGTGGCTGGCGCTCGCGCTCACGGCCGCGTCGATCACGGTGCTGTATCAAGGTCTCGTCCGCCGCCGCGTCGCCGACACGCTGGGGGAGGCGCTGCTGATGCTCGCGATGATGGTCGGCGGCATCGGGATCGTCCTCGATCCCACAGGCACGGTCGGCGCGCTGGGTCGATGGGCCAACCAGGCAAGCCTCGGAACGCTTGCCGTCGCGGCCCGTGGATCTCCAAGCGGGCCGCGCCAGGCGCTCGCGGGCGGCCTCGGGACACTGTTTGCGACGGTCATCGAAGCGCCGTGGTGCTATCTCGAGTTCGGAAACGTCGGCTGGTGCCGCGAGCCGTCTCGGCTCGACCCTCGATTGCGCGCCGCGGCGCTGAAGATCGCCGCCCAGCAGAGCGCTGAGGCGAGCTGCGAGCCGGGCGATGCTCAACCGGCGCTCTGCGCGTCGGCCGGCAGTGAGCAGGCGAGACTGATCGACCACAGCGTCGAGTTGCTCCGCGGCGCACAGAGCAACGGTGCGATTTTCCTCGCGCTGCCCGCGAATGGCCCGGCGCGCAACTCGATCAACGACGAAGGCTCGCTGCTGCGTACGCTCTGCCAGAGCAGCGACGCGGATGGCTGTCGTGGCCCGACCGCGGCACAGGCTGAGTTCCGGACCGGCGG
This sequence comes from Solirubrobacteraceae bacterium, assembly GCA_030149625.1. Next base: position 6,954 of record JASLHP010000015.1, on the reverse strand, counting down.
CGAGACATGGTTTCGGCTGGGGGGCCTGCTGCTGATCGCAGGCGGTGTGCTCGGCATGCTGCTGCTGATCGGATTCGTGGCCCTGCAGCTGCTCAGAGCGGCCGTGTTCGGCGTTGTGTATCTGCTGCTCGCGCCTGCGCTGGTGCTGGCGCCGGCCTTCGGCGAGAGTGGTCGCGCGCTATTTCGCCGCTGGCTTGGCCACCTGTTCGGCGCCGTCGTCTCCAAGCTCGTGTTCTCGTTCCTGCTCGGCGTCGTGCTGGCGGTGCTCGCGATCCTCGCGCAGTTGGACACGCTCGGGTGGTGGACGCAGTGGCTGTTGATGTCGTCGTTCTGGTGGGGTGCGTTCCTGCATCGCCATCAAGCGTTTGGCCTCGCGGTTGGCGCGCTCGGACACGGCGGGTCAGGGCTCGAACGGAGCCAGCGGCGATCGCTCGCGCGCAGGATGAGCGAGGCGCTGGAGATCCCGCGCAAAGGGGTCGCGCTCGCTCGTGTGGCGCGCGCTCGCCGCTCCGGCCCCGAGCCGGACGCGCGACGGCACGCCGCGGTCAAGGTGGGCGGCGAGCTCGCCCGCGGACGCTTGGACGAGCAGCTGCTGCGAATGCTCGAGAGCGGGCATCGTGAGGCGAGCCTCCACGCTCAGGCCGCACCCGAGACTCAGCGCCGGCTGGCTGACAAACGCAGTCAGCTCCAGCGGCTCAGCGGAGAGCACCGGAACGCGGTCGCGCGCGGCGATACGCGACGCGCGGCTGAACTCAAGCACCGGGAGGCTCGCGTGCGAGGCGAGGTCGCCGACGAGCGGGAAGCGCTGAGCGGAGCGCACATAGCCGTGCGCGAGAGCAAGCGCGCGCAACGCCGCACGGGCGATGTGCACGCGCGCCAACATCGCGAGGCGCAGAGCAGCTTCCTGAGCGCCCAGATGGCGCTCCCCGCGGCTGCGCAGGCGCGGCGGCGCGGCGAGCCACGGCGCGACTATGCCGCGCTTGCCGGGCTGGCCGGTTACGGGCGCGAGCAGTATGCGCGCCTGGGGGCGGGCGCGCAGCGCGCGGCTCGCCTCGAGATCGACCGCGAGCTGGCCTTGCGCAGGGAGCTGAGCGAGACGGCAGTACCGGCCGTCGAGACAAACGCCGCTCAGCTCGGACGTCGAGCGCGGCGCGACGCCGCGAGGGGCTTCGAAGGGGCACTGCGGCAGCGCATGCGGGAGGCCGGCGACAGCCCGCCGGTATCGCTCGAGCGGGCCTCCGCGATCGATGCTTGGAGGCAGTCGGGAAGCGTTCGGGCTGAGGGCCTGGACGAACCCGCTTGGCTGCGCGCCGCGGAGCGCTCCAGCGTGATGCGTGACGCCCACGAAGTCGCGGCGCGACGCAAACGGCAGCTCGGAAAGGGTCGGCCGTGACGGCCGGGTCGGCCGCCGCCGGGGCCGCCCGCCGAGGTGTCGGCCCCGGGCAGCTCGCGGCTGCCTTCGCAGGGCTTTCGGCGGCCGCGCTATTTCTCGTCACGGCCGTCGCAATGGTCGGGGGCGTCTCCTTGAGCGCCGGCACGAGCTCGGCCCAAGCTCCGGGTGACGGTGTCACGGCACTCGCCGAGCGCGAAATCCCTCCCTCATATCTGCGGCTGTACGAGCAGGCAGCGCAGCGCTATGGCCTGGACTGGGCGGTCCTCGCGGGGATCGGCAAGGTCGAGTGCAACCACGGCCGCGATCCGGCTCCCGCGTGCACGCAGCAAGGCCACGTCAACTCGGCCGGCGCCGGTGGGCCGATGCAGTTCCTTGCCTCGACGTGGGCCGAGTACGGAGTTGACGCCGACGGCGACGGACACGCCGACCGCTGGGACCCGGCGGACGCCATCTACGGAGCCGCCAATTACCTACGGGCAGCAGGAGCCCCACAAGACTATCGGCGAGCCATTCTTGCCTACAACCACGCGAGCTGGTACGCGGCCGAGGTGGAGAGCTGGGCCGAAAAGTACGCCGGCGCTCCCGTCGCTTTCGCTGTCGGTCCAGGCGACGTCTCGCCCACGAGTGCGGGGTCCGCTACGGGCGCCGAGATCGAAGGCGCCGACCTGCGGTTGGCGCTGGAGAGCCCGACGCCCGTGCGCTTCATCTCCGGCGAACATGCCGAGCTCGACCCGGACGACGGTCATCTCGCGCTGGTTCCCTCAGGTGCGCCGGCGAGCGTCCAGGCGATGGTCGTCGCGGGCAATGAGCTGCAACGGCTGGAGTATGGGCCGGGTGGCCATCCCGACCCCCTCGGAGTCTCCGAGGAGGACTGCTCGAGCACCGTCAACTACGTCCTCTACCGCTCGGGTGTGCGCCCCCTGCCGGAAATCCTCGCGGACAATCCGTTGGCTCAGGATTACGTCAGCTGGGGAGCACCGGGCCCCGGCCGATGGGTGACGATCTACGCAAGCGCGAGCCCCGAGCCGCACGTGTTCATGACGATCGCGGGGCTTCGCCTCGACACCTCCCACAACGGCACCGACGTCGGCCCGAACCGCTTCGAAAACGGTCCGCGCTGGCGCATCCTCGACCACATCCCGACCTGGGCGCACTGGTCCGTGCGCCATCCGCCTGGGCTGTAAGGTGGCGGGCATGGCCACCCGCAAGGTCCCCTACCTGCTCGTCGGCGGCGGCCTCGCCTCGGCCAACTGCGCGCGCTGGCTGCGCGAGGCGGGCGCCGACGGCGAGGTACTGCTGGTGGGGCGCGAGCCCGACGCTCCATACAACCGCCCGGACTGCTCCAAGGGCTACCTGCGCGGCGAGGAGAGCCGCGAGGAGCCGCTGTTCCGGCCCGCTGGGTGGTGGGACGAGCACGAGATCGAGCTGTTGACGCGCACGAGCGTCACCGCGATCGACCTGCAGACACGCACGGCTAAGCTCTCGACGAAGGACGAAGTCGAGTTCGGCAAGCTGCTCGTCGCGACCGGCGCCAATGTACGCCGTCTGAACGTCAGCGGCTGCGAGCTCGAGCAGATTCACTACCTGCGCACGCTCGGTAACGCCGACGCGATCCGCGAGGGCGTCGGCGATGCCGAGGAGATCGTGTTGATCGGCGGCTCCTACATCGGCTGCGAGGTGGCGGCTTCGCTGACGCTGATGGGCAAGCGCTGCACGATCGTGATGCAGGAGCGGGCGACGCTCGAACGCGGCTTCGGTGCGAGCGCCGGGCGTTTCGTTCAGGAGCTGCTCGAATCGCACGGCGTGCGTGTGCGCGGCGGCGACGAGCTCGAGCGCTTCGAGGGCGATGGACGTGTCGGCAAGGTCATAACGCGTAACGGCCTGGAACTGGACGCGGACGCGGTCGTCGTCGGCGCTGGTGTGACGCCCGACGTGCAGCTCGCACAGAAGGCCGGGCTGGAGCTGGGCGAGCGCGGCGGCGTGCGTTGCTCCTCGCGTCTTGAGACCTCGGCCCCCGGCGTGTTCGCGGCGGGCGACATCTGCGAGTACGACTCGGTCGTGCACGGCGCGCCGCTGCGAATCGAGCACTGGGATGTCGCGTTCAACCACGGCAAGACCGCCGCCTTGAACATGCTCGGCCGCGACGCGCCACACGAGGTCGTGCCGTACTTCTACTCCGTGCTCGGCAGCTGGGGCGAGCTCGAGTACGTCGGGCCGGCGTACGAGTGGGACGAGGAGATCGTGCGCGGCTCGTTCGGCGACGGCTCCTTCACGAACTGGTATCTGAAGGACGGCGCGGTCAAGGCGGCGCTCACGTTCGGGCGCTCCGATGACCTCGATGCGGCGCGGCGTCTGATCGTGCGCGGCGGTGCGCTCGCGGGGTCCGAGCGTGCGGCGCTCGCCGACCTCGACGCCGATCTGGCCGCCGTCGGCGCCTAGCCCGGCACGCGGTGGAGGCGATCGTGGGGGTCCTGCAGCTCGCGGCCGGCGTCCCCGAGTTCACCCGCGAGGCCGAGCGCCTGCTGCGCGCCCCCGGCCGATTCGACTGGTCGACGGTGACGCTGCTCGCGCTCGCCGTGTACGTGTACGCGGTGGAGGTCGAGAAAGCGAACTGGAGCGTCGTGCTCGCGGGCCTCGCCTTCTGGCTGATGGATTGGGCGAACGAGATCGTCAATGCGCTCGTGCTGCACTTCGACGGCCATGCCGCGCTGTGGACGGTCACGGGCCGCTCGAGCTTCGTGATCCTGATCGGGCTCACCGTCGAGATATCGCTGTTCTTCGCGATCAACGGCGTAGTCTTCGCGAAGCTGCTGCCGGCCGAGCGCGCCGCGCGCATCCTCGGCCTGCCCAGCCGCTGGGCGATGTCGATCGCGCTGTCGCTCGTGTCTGTCGGGGTCGAGCTGCTGCTGCACGCGGACGGCATGTTCCACTGGTATTACGGGTGGTGGAACGTCGCGAGCTTCCCCGTGATCGTCGTCTTCGGCTACCTGACGTTCTACGTCGTCTCCTTCACGGTGTTCTATACGCCCAGGCGCGCTCGCCAGCTGCGGCTCGTCGGCGGTCTCGCGATGCTCGATCTCCTTGCGGGGATCGTGTTCGGTCCGCTGCTCGGCTGGATCTGACGGCCGGCTAGGGCTGACACGCGTGGCGCGTCTGCGTCGCGGGCTGGAGCGCGAATCGGAAGGCGTCACAGCTGCGCGTCCCGCGCTCTCTGGGCCGGCGGATACGCGCTCGTCGCTACGCGGCTCGCTCGCTCCTGAAGCCGGTGCTGCTCCGCGTCAGCTCGTGCGAGGAGATCACGCGGTCGATCAGGCCGTACTCGCGTGCCTGCCCGGCCGTGAAGTAGCGGTCGCGGTCCATGTCGTCGTGCACGCGCTCGAGCGACTGCCCCGTGTGGCGCGCGTAGATCTCGTCGACGTGACGGCGCAGCTCGAGCGTCTCGCGCGCGTGGATCTCGATGTCGGCCGCCTGCCCTTCATAGCCACCGGAGGGCTGGTGGATGAGGATGCGGCTGCTGGGCAGTGCCGTGCGCTTGCCCGACGCACCGCCCGCGAGCAGCAGCGAGCCCATGCTCATCGCCACGCCGAAGCAGATCGTCTGCACGTCGGGCTTTACGAACTGCATCGTGTCGTAGATCGCGAGACCCGAGTAGACCACGCCACCCGGGGAGTTGATGTACAGCGAGATGTCCTTGTCGGGGTCTTCGCTCTCGAGGTGCAGCAGTTGCGCGACGACGAGGTTCGCGATCTGGTCGTCGACGGGGCTGCCGAGGAATACGATGCGCTCGTTCAAGAGGCGCGAGTAGATGTCGAACGAGCGCTCGCCACGCGCGCTCTGCTCGACGACCATCGGGATCAGTGGCATCTGGGCTACCCTTTCGACAACTGGACGGTTGTCAACACGATAGCAACCAAATGGTTGTCAAAGGAGACTGACGATGGCGGTACGACGCGAGATCGATGTCGAGGCCCCCGCGGAGGATGTGTTCGAGGCGCTCGCCACCGAAGCGGGGCGCGAGCGCTGGCTGTCAGAGCCTGAGCGCGAGATCCACATCGAGGTGGTGGATGCGCCGCACCGGCTCGTGTGGTGGTGGGCCGGCGCGGATGAGCCGGCGACGCGCGTCGAGTTCCTGGTCATCGCCGATGCCGGAGACGAGCAGCGCACACGCGTGGTGGTCACCGAGAGCCAGCCGTCGTTCCCGATCGCGATGCTGGCGGCGAGCTTCGAGCCGGTGCTCGCTTGAGCGACGCCGTCAGCCCGGTGTTTGCGGCGCTTGCCGACCCGACCAGGCGGCTGATGGTCGAGCAGCTGCTGCGCGAGGAGACGACGAGCGTACCGGCGCTCAGCGCCGTCCTGCCGATCACGCGTCAGGCGGTGGCCAAGCACCTTTCCGCGCTGGATCACGCCGGCCTCGTCGAGCGCACGCCCACACCCGGCCGCGAGGTGCGCTACCGGCTGCGCGCAGGCGCGCTGCAGCCGGCGAGCGCATGGCTCACGGGCGCCGAAGCTGCGTGGGAGCAGCGGCTCGCCCGTCTGAAGGGCGCGGTCGAGAACGGCCCGTCGCGGTGAGGCGAGGCTTCGCTCGCCTGGGCGCGCTCGGCGTCGCGCTGGCCGCGCTCGCGCTCGGCGGCTGCGGTCTCGAGGTCGGCTCGCCGCCGAGCGCCGTCAAGCTGCTGATCACCCGCGACTTCGGCGCGCGCGTGCTGCGCGACAGCGGGGCTCTGCACACGACCAGCGGCGAGAGCGTCCTCGAGCTGCTGACGCGCAACGCCATGGTCAGCACCGGGCCCGGCGCCCGTCGTGTGCAGGGGATCGACGGCATCGTCGACAGCGGCGAAGTTGCCAGGCAGCCGGCGAGTGAATGGCTTTACTACGTCAACGGCGTGCAGGCCTCGAAGGGGCCCGCTGTGGCCAGCGTGAAGCCAGGCGATCACATCTGGTGGGACCTGCACGCCACGCGCCCGGCGCAGGACGCGGCGGCCGTCGTCGGCGCCTTCCCCGAGCCGTTCCTGAACGGCTACGAAGGCAAACGCCTGCCGGTGCGAGTCGAATGCGCGTCGTCGTCGAGCGCCTGCCGTGTCGTCGTCTCGCGTCTGCAGGCGGCGGGCGTGCCCGCGGCGCTTGCCGCGATCGGCAGCGGCGGCGCGCCGGAAACACTGCGCGTGATGGTCGGGCCGTGGTCGCACCTGGGTGGCGACCTCGAGGCCGCGAGCATCGGGCGCGGCCCCGGCGCCAGTGGCGTCTACGCGCGTTTCTCCCCCGACGCACAGGCACTGACGCTGCTGGACGAACGAGACCGGGCGGTGCGCACCCTGCGCGCCGACGCCGGGCTCGTCGCGGCCACACGCGGTGTCAAGGAAGCGCCCGTGTGGGTGGTGACGGGCACCGACGAGGCCGGCGTCGGACTCGCGGCGAGCGCCTTCACCCAGAGAGCGCTCGCGAACCACTTCGCCGTCGCCGTCTCGCCCGCCGGCACAATCGCGCTGCCGGTGCCCGCCGGCACAATCGCGCTGCCGGTGCCCGCCGCCGGCGCGGGGTGAGGTCCGCGCGTTCTGCGACCA
>JASLHP010000013.1 GCA_030149625.1 Solirubrobacteraceae bacterium | reverse complement strand
CGCGACGCCGCCCGGGCGATTGTGGTCGAGCTTGCTCGGGGCCGGAGAGCGCCGGGCCGCGCCCAGCCGAACCGATGGCCCCGCGATGGCTTACTTCTTCTGTTTCTTGCTCTTGCTCTTGTTCTTCTTGCCCGATTTCTGCTTGTGGCTCACGGCCGCCGGCTTCGGGTTGAAGCGGCTGTAGCCGGAGTCGGCGTCGGCCGGGCAGCCCGCCGGGCGGCCGAGGTCGAACGGCCCGGAGATCGCCTGCGTGACGACGCCCTTTTCGAGGTAGGCGTAGGTGACCGTCAACAGCGGGTCGATTCGCGGCTCGGCGCACAGCTTCGTGCCGATCGAGACCTGTCCGGTGATCGTCTCGTAGCCCTGCTTGGCGAGGCCGACGCAGTTGGCCGCGAAGCCCGGGAATTCGCCGGAGCAGGAGAACGTGTCCGACAGCGGCTTGCTGGTCGCGTTGGAGGTCAGCGACGGCTGGCCCTGGACCCCAGTCACGGGAATCTGCGACTGCAGTTGGTAGCCCGTGATCGGCCCGTTGCAGTAGAACGAGTACTGCACCGGCTGTTCTTCGTTGCCTTCTTCGGGTTCGCCCGCGGCTAGCTTGCCAATGCAGCTGTAGTTGTTGGGGTTAGGTTCTTCGGCATGGCTGACGGCCGGGATCGCGAGCAGCAGGGCCACAAAGCCCGCGATCGCGGCAAGCCACCATGACGCTTTGCGGTGTGCTGGTTCGATGAGATGCAACGGGGGTCTCCGTTCGTTGGTTGATTGAGTTGTCATCGCCGCAGCAGCTTTTCGAGGCTCTGCTTCGGTGAAGTCGAGTTGAACTTGACGGACGAGTGCGCGCCTGTCGCCGCGAACGGCGAGATCAGCAGCACGCCCGCCGGAGGCTGACTGGTGAGCGTCGCGGTCGCCGCGCCCGCGGGCAGACCCGTCGCGGTCGCCTGGCCGATAGACGCGAACGTGACCACGATCAGGCCGCTTTCGCGGAAGTCCGCGCTCGCCGTGATCGTCGGCACCGTCGTCTTCAGGAATTCATCGGCCGCGCTCAGCGCGCCGGCTTCCGTCGCGCACGCCGTGCCCGCCGCCCCTTCCGGGCACGGCGGCTGCACGATCGTGTCGAGCAGCTGTGGCGGCGTGCTCGCCGTCAGCGCCGTCTCGTTCGCGAAGGCGCCGCCGTCGAGTCCCGACCAGTCGCTCAGCAGCGTCCCCGCCGGAATCGCTTCGGTATCTATGTAGGGGGCCGCCGCGGGCTGGGCGATCGCGGAGGCGAACGAGGTGCCCGCGAGCTCGATCAGCCACACGTGCGTCACCGGCGCCAGCGTGCTCGCCTTGGGCTTGCTCGCCGGCGTCGTCGAGGCCGGCGTGGTGGACGTCGGCGCCGTCGTTTCCGTTTCCGGCGTCGCCGCGGCGCTCGACGCTTCTTCGGAGCCCGCGTTTCTGTGCCTGCGCTTGTGCCGTCTGCGCGTCGGCGCCGCTTCGTCGCTCGCCGTCGTTGCGGTGGCTGAAGCGGCGGCCGCCGCCGCCCGTGCCGCCTCGCCGCGCGCCAGCGACGCGATCAGCGCCGGCAGGCTCGGGTCGGCCTGGGACGGGGTCGGAGCCGGTCCGATCGCCGCGCCCAGCGCGACGCCGGCCGCGAGCATCGCCGCGGCCAGCGCGGCGGTCACGCGAGCTGACGGCGCGCGCAAGCTCGAGCGCTCGCCGGAGCGCGAGTCGCCCTCCGCGGGCGATTGCGCGGGCGAGAGAGACTTTTCGTTTTCTGGCGTGTTGTTCATCGAGTGGAGCGGAATTATGGAATAAACGCTACGGCCGAGCCCGAGACGAACGGGCTTCGCGCCGCGGCGCGGTTTCCAGCTTTGCAGATCTAAAACATAAAATAGCTAATGTCGATCAGATCTGTGGGGATATGCTATGTTCCGCCCCTCACGCTGTCAACCAAATGTCAATCGACTTCCGAAACGGAGCCTCTCTTCAATGCATCGAATCCGCCGTCTCTCCGTCGCCCTCACGGTGGCTGGCGTGGTCGGGGTCGCGGCGCCTGTAGCCGCCAACGCCACCGCGCTCGTCACGATCAGCGGCGCCACATCCTCCTACCCGCTCGTGTCGCTGCTCGCGGCCAAGTACGTGAAGCTGCACCCGCACAAGGTCCGCTTCAAGATCGCGCAGGGCGGCACCACCGTCGGCATCAACAACGTCAAAAGCGGCAGCGACACGATCGCCGACGTCGCTCAGGAACCGACCAGCGCCGACGCCGGGCTGACGTTCTACCCGATCGCCAAGTACGCGATCTGCGTCGTCACGAACAAAACGAACACGCTCAGCAACCTCACTCAGAAGCAGGTCACGTCGATCTTCACCGGCAAGACCAAGAGCTGGAGCGAAGTGCCCGGCGCGACGTCCACCGGTCCGATCACCGTGTTCACGCGCACGGCGGTCGCCGGCGTGCTGACGAGCTTCAAGTCGCTGCTGCTGGAAGGCAAAAGCGTCGTGTCGAGCGCCACCGAAGAGGCGACCGAGGGTCTGATGCGCCAGGAAGTCGAAAACTCGCCTTCCGGGATCGGCTTCCTGTCGAACTACCAAGCCAACAAAGGCGGCCTGAACTCGGTCGAGTTCAACGGCATCGCCTGCAACCAGACGACCGCCGCTTCCGGGCAGTACGGTGGCGTGGCCGTCTTCTACGAGGTGACGAAAGGCCCCGCCACGGGAGCGTCGGCCGGGTTCATCAACTGGGTCGACCACTCGGGCGCGGCGAAGAAGATCATCGCCAGCCAGTGGGTCGTGATCGGGTAGTAGCCGGAGCATGATCGAGCGCCGGCCAAGCCATGCCCGCTGGATATGAGCTGGGGTGGCAATGATTGAGCGGCTGCGCAAGCCGTGGCCGGATCACCGCGCCGAGCGTCTGCTCGGCGCGGTGTCTTTGCTGATCGGCGTCGGCGTGATCGCGATCGTCGTGTTCGTCTTCAAACGCGCGTGGCCGCTGTTCGAGCACAACGGGCTCAGCTGGGTGCTCGGCGGCGGCGACGTCGAAGCGGAGATCAACAAGATGACCGCCGCGACGAGCAACCCGGCGGCGTCCGTGTTTCACCTGCGCGCTTGGCCGCTGATCTACGGCACGCTGTTGACGACCGCGATCGCGGTCGTGCTGGGGCTGACGATCGCGGTGCTCGCGTCCGTGTTCATCGTCGAGCTTGCGCCCACGCGCGTCAGCCGGGTGGTCATCCCGATGGTGCGCCTGCTCGCGTCGGTGCCGTCCGTCATCTACGGCCTGATCGGGATCCTCGTGCTCGTGCCGTTCGTCGGCAACCACCTGATTGGCCTGCACGAAAAGGAATCGATGCAGGGCGTCGTGCAACTGACCGGCGCCGGGCTCGGCGTGACCGCCGTGATCCTCACGGTGATGATCACGCCGATCATGATCGCGCTGATCTGCGAGGCGCTCGCGTCGGTGCCGCCGTCGTGGCGCGAGGGGGCGGTGGCGCTCGGGCTCAATCCTCTGCGCGCCGTGCGCGCCGTGACGCTGAAGGCGATCCGGCCCGCGATCGTAGCGGCAGCCGTGCTCGCGACCGCGCGCGCGCTCGGCGAGGCCGTGATGATCCAGATGGTCTCCGGCGGCAAGACGTTCAGCCCGCGGCCCGGCGACGGGCTCACGTTCTTCTACGAGCCACTGCGCACGCTCGCCTCGGCGATCGTGGATTACCGCGACGGCGTCAGCTCGCCCGCGCTGGGCGCTGCCGTATACGGATTCGCGCTGCTGCTGCTGTTCTCGGCGTTCGCGCTGTCCGTCACCGGGTATCTCGTCAAGCTGCCGCTGCGCAAGTACCAGACACGCGGATGAGGCTGCCCGCGTCGACATCGGGATGGATTTGGGGGTGGCGCGATCCCCGTCCCGCCTCGGGCAAAGGCGGCCCCAGCCAGGGCCGGCGCTCCTCGCCGACGAGCTGGCGCTGGGGCGACCGGCTGATGCTCGCCGCCGCCTGGATCGCCGGCATCTCGCTGTGCGTGATCGCCGGCGCGATCGTGCTCTACATGGGCTACCGCGGCATCCAGTACCTGCGTCCCAGCCTGATCTTCGGCCGCCCGCAGGTCAGCTCCGACCAGGCCGGCTCGGGAGGCTTCCTCGACCCGCTGCTGGGGACGATGCTGTTGACGCTCGTCGGGATCGTGCTCGCGCTGCCGCTCGCGCTCTCGGCGGCCGTGTGGATAGCGGAGTACGGGCAGGGCGGGCGGGCGATCAATCTACTCGCGCGCGTGATCGAGTCGAGCATCGAGATCGTCGCCGGAACGCCCGACATCGTGATCGCGATCTTCGGGCTCGCGCTGTTCCAGCTGCCGCTGCTCGCGCCGTTCTCGTTCACGGCCGAAGGCGGCGGCGTCTACGGAAACTCGTTCTTCGCCGCCGGCGCGATGATGTCGCTGCTCGCGCTGCCGCCGATCTACGCGGCCACGCGCGACGGGCTGCAGGCCGTACCGGGCCACCAGCGCGAGGCGGCGTTCGCGCTCGGCAAGACGCGCATCACGACGATCCGCCGCGTGCTCCTGCCAAGCGTGCGCTCGAACATCGCGACGGGCGCGACGCTCGGGATCAGCCGCATCATCGGCTCCACCGCGATCGTGCTGCTGCTGCTCGGCAGCACGCTGCGCATCGAAACCGAGGGGTCGTTCCCGGGCATCGACGTGCTGCGCGGCACGGGTTCCTCGCTGACCAGCTACGTCTACGAAAACTCGCCCGCGGGCGAAGGCGGCGCGCCGCAGAAGGCATACGCCGCCGCGTTCGTGCTGTTGATCTTCGTGCTCGTGCTGAACCTGATCGTCGACAGGATCGGTCGTGCGCAGGCGCGCGCGACGGGCGTCGCTCCCATCGGCGCGGTCGTGTAGCGATGCGCGGAAGGGCGCAGGTGCGCGCGACGGGCGTCGCTTCCATCGGCGCGGTCGTGTAGCGATGCGCGGAAGGAATGCGCTGTGCGAGATCCGCTCGACCCGGAAGAACTGCTGGCATTTCCGAGGAAAAGGCGCTAACCTCAGTGCTCTGATGGCCAAAGTCAAGGCAATGGAGATTGTGCTCGATGAGAGCTGACGAGATGGTTCTGGATCCTTGGAGCTTGACGCCTGAGGGGAGCGCGCAGCCGCTGACGAGCGAGCCGCTGTCCACGCTCGGCCAGCCGGGCGAGCCCGCGCCGGCTCCCGGAGTGGTGCCGCCCGTGCGTACGATCGTGCTCGATCGCCCACCCACGCTCGCGCGGCCGGTGCCCGAGCGCGAGACCGTGCGCAGCGTCGCCTCGTCGGCGGGGCCGGAACGCCTCAGCCTGCGCGACGTCAGCATCTCCTACGCCGGCAAGCCCGCCGTCAAGTCGGTGTCGCTGCCGGTCCACCAGGGCGAGGTGCTCGCGCTGATCGGTCCCTCCGGCTGCGGCAAGACGACGCTGCTACGCACGCTCAACCGCCTCACCGAGCTGACCGCCAGCGCGTCGCGCTCCGGGGAGATCCTGCTCGACGGCGAGGACATCCACGAGCTCGTCGACACGACGCTGCGCTCGCGCGTGGCGATGGTCTTCCAGCAGCCGAACCCGTTTCCGATGTCGATCTTCGACAACGTCGCCTTCGCGCTGCGCGAGCAGGGGCGCAAGCGCCCCGGCCGCCGCGAGCTCGAGCCGCTCGTGATCGACGCGCTGCGCCGCGCCGGTCTCTACGAGGAGGTCCGCGACGAGCTCGACCGCCCCGCGCTGCGCCTGTCCGGCGGCCAGCAGCAGCGGCTCTGCATCGCGCGCGCGATCGCGCCGCGTCCCGAGGTGCTGCTGATGGACGAGCCGTGCAGCGCGCTCGACCCGATCTCCACGGGCGTGATCGAGGAGCTGATCGGCGAACTGCGACGCGATCTCGCGGTCGTGATCGTCACACACAACCTCGCGCAGGCGCATCGCGTCGCCGACAAGGTCGCGTTCATGTACCTCGGCGACCTCGTCGAGTACGGCACCGCGCACGACCTGTTCGAGGACCCGCGCGCGGAGCGCACGCGCGAATACGTCCGCGGAGCGTTTGGATGAGCACCCCGGTGAGCCGGTCGCGGGCGCCGCGAAGCGCTCGGGTCGGCGCGCGGTCATGACGAGCCTTGCGCCGGTGCCGTCCGAGAACGAGACCTGCGCGAACTGCTCGGCGCCGCTCGTCGCCGACCAGCGCTACTGCCTCTCCTGCGGACAGCCCGTCTCGCCGGTGCGGCTCGCGTTCCTCGACGTGCTCGAGTCAGAGCGCCAGCCGCAGCTCGGCGCGGGCGCGACGACGAGCGCCGTGCCGGTCGCTTTCGCCCCCTACGCCGAACCCGCCTCCGGCCCCGCGTGGCTGCGCCGCTACGCGCCGCTGTTCGGCGTGCTGTCGGTGCTGCTGCTCGCGCTGATCGCCGGCCTGCTCGTCGGCCACTGGGTCACGCAGAGCAAGGCGCCGGCCAGCACCGCGCAGGTGATCAAAGTCGAAGGCCTCGGCGGCCTCGCGAGCGGCGCCAGCACGACGACGCCGACGAGCAGCACGCCCGCGAGCGGCACGAGCAAATCGAGCTCGTCCGCCAAGAGCGAAGAAGAACAGGAACAGGCCGAAGCCAGGGCGGAAGAAAAGGAAGAAGAAAAGAAACCCGCCAAGGCGCCCGAAGCCAAGAAGGTCAGCTCCTCATCGCTGAGCAAACTCGAAAAATCGCACGGCAAGGCGCACGAGAAGGAACTCAGCAAACTCAGCACCGCGCCGATCGAAGTCAAATGAGCGCGCCCGGCGCAAACGGCAGCACGCCGTCCGCGTCAGCCGGGCCCGAGGCGCCGAGCGCTGAGCACGAGGACTCCGGCGCGGCACGCGGAATCGTGCTGCCGGCCGGCGGGCTGCCGACGCCGAGCGGCTCGATGGCCGAGCTGCGTCGCCGCCGGCTCGAGCTCGCCGAGCGCGTCGCCGCGCTCACGTGGGACCTCGGCGGCCTCGCCTACGAGATGGCGATCCGCGACCACTACCGCCTCGACGTGCTCGCGCGCAAAGCATCCGAGCTGCAGGAGGCCGACGCACAGCTCGGCGAGGTCCAGCGGCTGCTCGCAACCGCCGAGGCCGGCGTGCACGGACAGTGCCGCGCGTGTGGCGCCGTGCACAGCCGCGGCGCCGCCTACTGCTGGCACTGCGGCGCGCCGCTGCTCGCGGAGGCCCGGCCGTCCGTGCTGCCGAGCGAGCAGCCAGCGGGCTGACCGGCTCGGTCCGGACGCACACTTCCACTGTTGGGCGCGACTCCTGGTCGGTAGCGTGTGAGCACAAATGGCTGCCCAGATCGGCATACGTGAGCTGCGCGACAATCTGACTGCGACGATCCGGCGTGGGCGGGCAAGCGAGACGATCGAGATCACCCACCATCGCGAGCGCGTCGCTCTGCTTACGCCCGCTCGGCTCGATCGCATCGACCAGTTGCACGACGCGAGCGACATCACCCCCGGGCAGCCCCTCGACAAGCCGATCCGGCTTCATCCTTCCGTGGGCCGGATGACCGCGAGCGAGGCGTTGGCGGTAGATCGCGCCGAGCGCTGATCGGCGGCTCATCTACGCCGATTCCTCGGCGCTGGTCAAGCTGATCGTTGAGGAGCCCGAGACCCACGCGCTCGAACTGCACCTGGCCGCCAGTCCACATGTTCTGGCTACCAGCCAGCTTGCGAGTGTAGAGGTTGCGCGAGCTTGCAAGCCGGCAAATCCGAGCCCTGAAGTGGCCGAGGAAGCGAACCGGTTGATCTCGTCATGCCTATTGGTGGCGGTGAGCTCTCAGCTACTGCGGGCAGCACGCAAGCTCACCTCCGGCACCGTACGCACGCTCGACGCGATCCATCTCGCGAGTGCGTTGCGCGTCGACGCGGACGAGCTGCTCGCCTACGATCCCCGTCTCTTGGAGGCCGCCGGCGTGCATGGACTGAGACTCGCAAACCCGTCCATGCGATCGGAGATCGCATGCGCAAAGCGGTAATACGTTGGCCATGAAGCGACGACTGACGTCGGCCATGAACCGACGAGCGGCCGGCGTGGCGATGCTGATGCTGTGTGGGACGCTCTCGAGCGTGGCTGACGCGAGGCCCGCCACGGCCCCGCACGTGCACCGCGCCGGCGCCGCGCTCGAATACGGCTGCCCGATCCTGCCGGCGGAAGACCCGCTCAATCAGGAGATCGCCGACGCGCCCGTCAACCCGAAATCGGCCGAGTACGTCGCGAGCATTGGCCTGAGCGCACATCTGCACCCCGACTTCGGCACGAACCCCAGCTACGGCATCCCCTACACGGTCGTCGGGCGCGAACAGCCAAAGGTGCCGGTCGAGTTCACCCCATACAAGTCCGAATCCGACCCCGGCCCATATCCCGTTCCGCCGGATGCGCCGATCGAGGGCGGCGGCAAGAACGGGCACGGTGACAAACACGTGCTCGTCGTGCAGGAAGGGAGCTGCACGCTGTACGAGCTCTACAAAGCGCACCGCAAGGGCGCCGGATGGACCGCGGCCTCGGGCGCGGTCTTCAACCTGCGCAGCGACGCGCTGCGCCCCGAAGGCTGGACTTCCGCGGACGCCGCCGGGCTGCCGATCTTCCCGCTGCTCGTGCGCTACCCCGAGGTGGCCTCCGGGCAGATCGACCACGCGCTGCGCGTCACCGTGCCCGAGACGCAGGACGGCTACATCCATCCGGCGACGCACTTCGCCTCCGCCAGCTCGGACCCGGACCTGCCGCCGATGGGGCTACGGCTGCGGCTGAAGGCCAGCTACAGCCTCGCCGGCTTCCACGGCGAGTCGCTGACAGTCCTCGAAGCGCTCAAGCGCTACGGGCTGATCGTCGCCGACAACGGCTCACCGTGGTACATCACCGGCGCGCCCGATCCCCACTGGAACGACGAAGACCTCGAACAGATCAAGCAGGTTCCAGGAGCGGAGTTCGAAGCCGTCGAAAGCGGGCCGATCCTGCACCGGTGAAGCCGCGGTCCCGCACCGGTGAAGCCGGTGCGTTACGCCTGCGGTGCCTGCTCGGCGGGAGCCGGCGCGGGCGGTGCGGCGATCGGCGAAGGCTGTGCGACAGGCGCTTGCGGGGCGACCGGCGCCGGCTGCGCGATCGGCGCCTGCGCGGCGACCGGCTGCGGCGGTGCCTGCTGCGGCTGCTGCAAGCCTTGGCTGATTGTCGGTGTGGCCTGGCTGCTGATCGAGTCCTTGAACTCGCGCATGCCGGCGCCGACCGAGCGACCGATTTCCGGCAGTCGCTTGGCGCCGAACACGAGCAACAGCACGATCAGCAGAAAGGCGATGTGGAGTGGGTTGTCGAGTCCCATGAGCTCCAGTCTACGCCTTTTTCGCATCGTCTCCGGCGGCTACGGCCCGACGTACGAGCTGCGCTGCTACGACCAGCGTGAGGGCGGCGAACGCGTCACGCAGAAACGCGCCGGAAAGGGCATTCGCGAGCGCCACGCCCGCGGCGGCGCCCGCGACCGACAGCAGGCCCAGAAGCAGCGCATCGGCGCGTCGCACGTTTCCGTAGCGATCCTGTCGGTAGGTGCCGACGACCGCGACCGGCACGATCGCGAGCAGCGACGTCGCCTCGGCCTGGTGCTGGTCGAGTCCCATGAACAGCACCAAGCCGGGCACGAACAGCACGCCGCCGCCCACGCCCAAGAGCCCGGCGACGATGCCGGCGGCGAGTCCGATCGCGACGGCGCCGATCACCTCGCCACCAGCTCGACGGCGCTCGCGACGAGCACCGCCGCGAACAGCAGCGCGATCGAGCGTGCCTGCAGTCGCTGCTGCAGCCAGGTGCCGATCAGCACGCCGAGAATCGCCGGCACGCCGACGAGCAGCGCGTCGAGCAGGTGCACGTTGCCGTACAGCCCCTGGACCGCGGCGGCGAAGCCGGCGATGAACACGATCGCCGCGAGCGACGTCGCCGTGGCGGCGCGCTCGTCGTAGCCGAGCCACAGCATCAGCAGCGGCACGATCACGCTGCCGCCGCCGACACCGAACAGGCCGCTGAAGACTCCCGCGAGCGTGCCGATCGCCATCAGCCGCGCTGAACGGCTCCGCGAGGGCTCAGCGGCCACTTGCACGAGCGGACGGGCTGGCCATCGTGAGCGGCATACTAGACCTCGTGTCCCCAGCCGCGACGCTAGTGGAGGCGCTCGAGCCGATCCGCTCCGAACCCACCAGCGCAGCCGTGCTGCTCGACATCGACGGCACGCTGGCGCCGATCGTGCGACATGCGGCGGATGCGCACGTACCCGAGGCCACGCGCGGGCTGTTGATCGAGATCGCCCGCCGCTATCACGTCGTCGGCTGCGTCAGCGGCCGCCGCGCGAGCACCGCTCGTCAAATCGTCTCGATCGGGACGATTGCGTATGTCGGCAACCACGGCGGCGAGCTGTTGCGCCCCGGCGCGACGCGGCCCGAGGTCGACCCCGAGCTGGCCGCGTGGGTTACGCGCGTGCGCGAGTTCGCGGCGCGCGTCTACACGAGCGAGGTCGAGCGCCTGCGCGTGCGCAGCGAGGACAAGGACGCGATCGCGGCGTTTCACTGGCGCGGCGCACCGGATGAGCAGACGGCCGAGGCGGCGGTGCGCGACATCGCACGCCGCGCTGAGGATGAGGGCTTCGTGGTGCACTGGGGGCGCAAGGTGCTCGAGGTACGCCCGCCCGTGATGCTCGACAAGGGCCTCGGGATCGCGGCGCTGCTTCGCGGCCGCGAGCTGCGCGGCGCGGTGTACGTCGGCGATGACACGACGGACCTCGACGCCTTCCGTGGCCTGCGCGCGCTCGTCGAGTCGGGGCAGCTGTCATCGGCGCTGTGCGTGGCGGTCGCCTCCGACGAAGCGCCCGCCGGGCTCGCGCTCGAGGCCGACCTCACGGTTGACGGCACCGCCGGCGTGCGCGAACTGCTCGAGGCGCTGCTGTAGCTCCGTGCGCTTCGTCGACTTCCTCCGAACCACGGTGCTGCTCAGCGCCGGCGCCGCGACCGCGCTGGCGGCGGTCACCGTGATCGCGGCCAGCGCCCGCGCGAACACGCAGCTGGCGGAGGTCGCCGTCGGCTGGTGGCTGATCGCCGCCGCCACCGGCATGCGGCTCGGCAGGCGCGCGCAGACGAACCCGCCGATCGCGCGGCTGCTGGCGAGCGCGACGGCGAGCAGCTCGCTGCCCGAGCTCCATCCGAGCGCGATCCTCGTCAATCGCCTGTGGCCGCTCGTGCTGTTCACGCTGCTCTCCGGCGGCCTCGCGTTCCTGGCCCCGCAGGTGCCCGGCATCGCCGCCGGCTTCGCGATCATCTGGGCGCTCTCGTGGCGGCGCCAGGACGCGGCCGTCGAGGCGATCGAGGAGCGCGACGGCGCCAGCTTCTACGTACGCCGCACTTCGCCCGTGCGGCCGATGGAGCTCGTGCGTACGCCGGGCTTCAAGGCGGCGCGCCCGCAGCGCTTCGACGGCGCCGTCAGCTGAGATGGAGGCGCCCGAGGCGCGCCCGGTTGCGGCGCGCTCGATTGAGGCGGACTCAGCCGAGCCGGGCAGCGGGCAGGCAGTGGACGTGCTGATCGTCTCGCTCGGCTCCACGCAGGGGCTGCGCACGGCCGACGACGAGCTGCGCGCCTCGCTGATGCGCTCCGGCGCGCGGGTGGCGCTCGCGCGGGCGACGCCGCCGCCGCCGACGAGGACGCTGATGCTGACCGACCTCGCGTGGGCGCGCGCGGCGCGCGCGGCAGCGATCCGGGCCCTCGCGGGGATGTCCTCGCCGCCGCGCGCGATCATCTACTCGAGCACCACCGCCGCGCTGCTGTGGCCGCGCCCAGGAGCAATCCGCTTCGATGCGCCGTCGGCCGGCAATCGGCCCGGTCGCCACGGCCTGTGGCAGCGTCCGCTCGAGCGCCGCCGGCTCGCGCAGGCGCCGCTGCTGCTGCCGTGGAGCGAGGGGGCGCTCGCAGAGGTGCCGGCCGCGGTACGTCGCGCCGCTCACGCGCTGGTGCTGCCAGTGCCCGTGGCGCCGTCTGGACCGCCCGAGCCGCGACGGGACATAGCCGCGATCACGTATGCGGCCAACCCGGCCAAGAAGGGCCTCGACCGTGTCCTCGCCGCATGGCGTGCGGTGCGGCGGGATCTGGGGCCCGATGTGCTCGGCGCGGGGGCCGAGCTGGTC
>JASLHP010000193.1 GCA_030149625.1 Solirubrobacteraceae bacterium | reverse complement strand
CACGCTGCGACCGGGGTCGTCCGTCGTGCACGAGCGCCTGGAGCTCGAGTGTGGGCGGCGCGCGCCTATGCTGGCGCTGATGAGCTACGACGCGCTGGTGGTCGGCTCGGGCCCCAACGGCCTGGCGGCGGCAATCGAGATGGCGCGCTCGGGCTGGCGCGTGCTGGTGCTGGAGGCGTCCGCGCGTGCGGGTGGCGCGGTGGCGACGGAGGAGCTGACGCTGCCCGGCTTTCGGCATGACACGTTCTCGTCGGTGTACCCGGCGGCGGCCGCGTCGCCGGTGTTCGCGCGCATGCCGCTCGAGCGTCACGGCCTGCGCTGGGTGCATCCGCGGGCGTGCTTGGCGCACGTCGTCGAGAACGGCAGGGCGGTGGCGCTGTATCGCGACATGGACAGCACGGTCGAGAGCTTGGAGTTGATGCACGGCGGTGACGGTGAGCGCTGGCGGGAGTTCGCGGCGCCGTTCGTGCGTCACTTCGATGCATTGCGCGAGACGATGCTCGCGGGCTTTCCGCCGCTTGGCGGCGCGGCGCGCTTGACGGCTGCGCTGGGACCGCGCGCGATGCTCGGCTTTGCGCGTCTGCTGGCATCGCCGGCGCGGGCCGTGGGCGAGCGGCTGTTCGCGAGCGACGATTCGCGCGCGTGGCTGTATGGCTCGGCGATGCACTCGGACGCGCCGTTGACGGCGCCGGGCAGCGCGATCGCGGCGGCGTATCTGATGCTGCTGGGGCACGGCTCCGGCTGGCCGAGCCCTCAGGGCGGCGCCGGTCGCCTGAGCGAGGCGCTGATCTCCCATCTGCACGAGTTGGGCGGCGAGCTGCGCACGGCCGCGCGGGTGACGCGAATCGTCGTGGAGCGCGGTCGCGTGGCGGGTGTCGAGATCGACACGGGCGAGTCTGTGAGCTCGCGGACCGTGGTCGCGGATGTGATGCCCGCCGCGCTCGTGCGGATGACGGGCGATGCTCTGCGCGCGCGCTATGCGGCCGCGCTGAGTCGCTACCGTCCGGGTCCAGCGACGCTGAAGCTCGACTGGGCGCTGAGCGGCCCGATCCCGTGGATTGCGCGGCGGGCGTGCGAAGCGGGCACTGTGCACGTGGGCGGCTCGGCGCCGGAGGTGCTCGACAGCACGAGGTTCGCGGACGGGCTGCCGGAGAGGCCGTTCATGCTCGTGGGCCAGCAGTCGCTCGCGGATCCGTCACGCGCGCCGGAGGGTCGGCACACCGCGTGGGCGTACACGCATGGCCCACAGTCGCTCGACTGGGCGTCGGAGCAGGAGCGGCATGTCGAGCGGATGGAGGCGCAGCTGGAGCGATTCGCGCCGGGCTTTCGCAAGCTGATCCTGGCGCGGCACGTCATGGGCCCGGCCGACCTGCAGGCGCGTAACGCGAACCTGATCGGCGGCGACGTGGGCGGCGGCAGTTACGCGCTCGAGCAGCTGGTGTTCCGGCCGGTGCGCTCGCCATGCCCTTACCGCACGCCGGTGCGTGGCCTGTATCTGGGCAGCGCGGCGACGTTCCCAGGCGGCGCGGTGCACGGCGTGCCGGGGCACGCCGCGGCGCGCGTGGCGCTCGCGCGGGCACGCGTGAGGCGGCCGCTCGGCGCCGGCGCAAGCCGGCGGTAGATGTCCATCGATCCGGCATCGCCTACTCGTCGTCATAGGATGAGCCGAGCATGAGAGCCGCGGTGCTGCACGACTATGGCGTCCCGAGCGCGGGCGAGTTCGAGGAGCCCACCGCGGCGCCGGGAGAGGCCGTCGTGGAGGTGCTCGCGGCCGGTTTGAACCCGGTGGACGTGGCGATCTGCGCGGGGCGCTTCTATGCGGGCAAGCCACCGCTGCCCTCGGTGGCAGGCCGCGAGGGCGTGGGGCTGATCGACGGCCGGCGCGTGTATTTCGACGGTCCGGTCGTGCCGTTCGGCTCGATGGCGGAGCGCGCGCTGGTGGATCCGGCGCACACGTACGCAGTGCCCGACGGCGTGCCCGACGGCGTGGCGGTCGCGCTGGGGATCTCCGGCCTCGCGGCATGGCTCGCGCTCACGTGGCGTGCGCAGTTGCAGCCCGGCGAGCATGTGCTGGTGCTGGCCGCGAGCGGCGTGCTCGGGCAGATCGCGGTGCAGGCGGCGAAGCTGCTGGGCGCCGCGCGGGTGGTTGCCGCGGCGCGCTCTCAGGAAGGATTGAGACGTTGCATGGAGCTGGGCGCGGATGCGAGCGTGCGCTTGGACGGGCGCGAAGACCTGTCGGCGGCGCTGACGCAGGCGGGCGAGGGGCGCATCGACGTGGTGCTGGATCCGCTGTGGGGCGAGCCGCTCGTGGCGGCGCTGGGCGCCGCGAGCTTTGGCGCGCGTGTCGTGCAGATCGGCGCCGGCGCCGGCGCGGAGGCGACGATCCCGTCGGCGCTGATCCGCGGCAGGATGCTCGTGCTGATGGGCCACACGAACTTCGCGGCGCCGCCGGATGTCAAGCGCGAGGCATACGCGCGGATGGCCGCGGCGGTGGCGGCGGGTGAGATCGCGGTCGAGGTGGACGCGCTTGGCCTCGATGACGTGGGCGAGGCGTGGCGGCGGCTGGCGGCCGGCTCGCACCGCAAGATCGTGCTCGTGCCTTAGGCCGCGCGCCGCACACACGACGGCGCCGCCGCGCGGCATCGACGCGGAGGGGCGTGCGTGAGTCGCGCGTTCTCGCAAGGGGACTACTTGCGGTTAAGGGGACTACTTGCGGGGACTACTTGCGTTTGGCCTGATGCTCCAGCACCTTGCCGAAAGCGTTCTCGAGCTGGCTGGTCATGCGCTGCTTGAACAGCGCGAGCAGCGCCTCGGAGGCGAGCGGCCGCAGCGAGCTGACGCCCTCGATCAACTCGTCCCAGCCTTCGTCGGGCTGTCCGGCCTGGTTGAACGGCTCCCACAGCTCACGCAGGAACAGCTTGGTGAAGGCGCGGGAGATCGACTCGCAGTCGCGGCTGACCTTCTCGACGAGCACGAGCGCGGCGTGCATCGGGATGCCTAGCTCGACGACCTGCTCGGCGGCGGCGAGCAGTGCTGGGCTGGGTACTTCGAAGCGCGCGTCGCCGAGTGGGACGAGCAGCTTGAGGCGGCGCACGCGCTCGACGTCCTTGGGGTCTACTTCGCCGAAGCGCGCGGCGAGCTCCTCCGCGGTGACGATCTCCGGCGACTCGGCCTCGAACGGCGTCGTGACCGCGCGTCGCAGGCCGAGCAGGCGTTCGGCGAGACCGTGCGAGCCGCTGAGCAGGCGCTCGATCGCGGCGAGGTTGAAGCCGTCGGCCTGCAGGTCGAGGATCAGCCGCAGCCGCGCGACGTGCTCGGCGCTGTAGTAGCCGACGCGTGCTCGGACCTCGGGCGGGGGCAGCAGCCCGCGCGTGTGGTGGTTGCGGATGTTGCGCACGGACATGCCGACCTCGGCGGCGAGTTGCTCGACAGTGAGGTTGTAGGCGGAGTCGTCCGCCGCGCCGTGCGCGGCCGGCGGGCCGTCGGCGTAAGCGCCGTTGCCCGTATGGCGCGCGCCCTGGTCGCTGGCGCTGTCTGGCTCGGCCTTGGCGCTGTCGCTGGAGCTCGTGCGTGGCATCTGCGATTTAAGGGTAACACTAAACGCAGATCAGGGTACCTCCTTCTATGTTCCCTCATTTGAGGTATCATTGTTTCGCGTCATGAGCTCACGCAACCACGCATCCGACCTTGGCTGAACGCGGCGCCGTCCCGCAGGTTTCGCCGGCGCGCCGCAGGGCGTTGGGCCTCGTGCGCTCGTTCACGTCGCCGCTGTTGCCGGACGACTACCTCGAGCTGGTCAACCCGCTGTGGTCGACGCGCGAGCTGCGCGGGCGCATCGAGCGCGTCGAGCGCGAGACGCGCAACGCCGTGACGGTGCTGATCAAGCCCGGCTGGGATTGGCCTGGTCATCGACCGGGCCAATACGTGCGGTTGGGCGTGGAGGTTGACGGCATCCACCATTGGCGCGCGTACTCGCTGACGTCCGATCCGGCACGCGCGGACGGCTGCATCGCGATCACGCCGAAGCTGGTACCCGGCGGCAAGGTCTCGCCGTTCCTGTTTGCTCGAGTGCGCCCGGGCGCGATCGTGCGCCTGGGCGGCGTCGAAGGCACCTTCACATTGCCGGACCCACGCCCGCGGCGAATGCTGTTCCTCAGCGCGGGCAGCGGCGTCACGCCGATCATGAGCATGCTGCGCGGCCTGGCGAGCGCGAACGAGCTGGATGATGTGGCGCACGTGCACTGCGCGCGCGCCGCCGAGGAGGTGATCTTCGGCGACGAGCTGCGTGCCCTGCATGGACGTCACGGCGGCTATCGGCTGCACGAGCAGCTGACGGGCGCGCAGGGCCGCATCACCGCGGCTCGACTCGAGCAGCTGTGCGAGGACTGGCGCGAGCGCGAGACATTCCTGTGCGGTCCGGCGGGACTGCTGGAGACGATGCGCGCGCTGTGGCAGCGTGAGGGAGTGCTCGAGCGGCTGCACGTCGAGCACTTCCAGCCCTATGAGCAGCTTGGCGAGGGGGAGCATGGCGCCGGCGGCACGATCAGCTTCCGGCGCAGCGGCGTGGAGGCGGACAGCGACGGCGCGCAGTCGATCCTGGCTTGCGGCGAGAGCGCGGGCGCGACGCTGCCGTACGGCTGCCGCATGGGTATCTGCCACAGCTGCGTGGGGCGCCTGCGCGCGGGACAGGTGCGCGATCTGCGTACAGGGCGCGTGCACGGCCAGCCGGGGGAGATGCTGCAGACGTGCGTCAACGCGCCCGAGGGCGCGGTCGAGATCGATTTGTGACCATCACGAGCAAAGGAAGCGCCTTGTCCGCAACGGAGACCTACAGCCCCCCGATCGATCCGGCCGCAGAGCCACAGAGCCCGCTCGCACGCCTCACGGACGAGCAGCTCGAGCAGCTCGGCCGCGAGTTCGACGCGATTCACGACGAGGTGTACGCGGACCTGGGCGAGCGCGATTCGCGTTACATCCGCGGCACGATCAGGTTGCATCGCCAGCTGGTGCTGGCGGCGCGCGTGCTGCTGTTGGGCTCGCGCTACAGGCCTCTGTGGCTGGCGGGCACGGCATCGCTGTCGCTGGCGAAGATCCTGGAGAACATGGAGATCGGCCACAACGTGATGCACGGGCAGTGGGATTGGATGAACGATCCGGACATCAACTCGCAGACGTGGGATTGGGATACCGCCTCGCCGGCTGACGCATGGCGTCACTCGCACAACTACGAGCATCACACGTTCACCAACATCCGCGGCAAGGATCGCGACCTGGGCTATGAGATCATGCGCATCGACCCGCACCAGCGGTGGCACCCGGTTTACCTGTTTCAGCCGCTCTACAACCTGCTGCTGATGGGCTTCTTCGAGTGGGGCGTGGCGGTGCACGACCTCAACCGCGGTGCGATTCACTCCGGTGAGAAGTCCAAGGAGCAGGTGCTCGAGGAGCTGAGGGCGATCGGCGTGAAGGCGCGCGCGCAGATCGTCAAGGACTACATCGCGTTTCCGGCGCTGGCTGGCGCAACAGCTCTCCTGCTCGCGGGTCGCTCGCGGGCGGGTGGCGCCGAGGACGATGTCATCGAGCGAGCGGACGGCGCCGCACGGATGGGCCGCCGCGCGCAGGCGGCCGTGCGCGCGTTCAAGACGACGATGGCGGCTGACTTCACGGCGAACATCGTGCGCAACGTGTGGGCATACTCGATCATCTTCTGCGGCCACTTCCCCGACCAGACGTACACGTTCAGCGAGGACGAGGTCGCGAACGAGACGCGCGGCGGCTGGTACGTGCGCCAGCTGCTCGGCGCGGCGAACATCGACGGCGGCCCGCTGTTTCACCTGCTGGCGGGCAACCTGAGCTTTCAGGTGGAGCATCACCTGTTCCCGGACATGCCGTCGAGCCGCTACGCGGAGATCGCGCCGCGCGTGCGCGACATCTGCCGTCGCCACGGCCTGCCGTACAACACGGGTCCGCTGCACAGACAGCTGGGCACTGTGCACCGCACGATCCTGCGCTTGGCGTTCCCGGGAGGCAGGGCGCGTCCGAAGCCGGGCGCCTACAGCCCGGAGCCGCTCTAGCCGTTGCCGGGCGTCGCGTCGGGGCTGCTCGAGCGAAGCGCCGAACACGGCCATGATGCCGTCGCCCATGTACGCGATCAGCGTCCCGCCGACGGTGAGGATCGCTTCGGTCATCGGGAGTGTGTGAGACTGCGCGCGTGCGCTCGCGCGGGCGGAAGGTTGCTGTGGTGGGCCACGTGGAGTGGGTGCAGTTCGCGCGAGTGGCGCACGTGCCGAGCGCGGGCGAGGTGGTGCACGCGCACGATCCGTTCGAGGAGCCGGCGGGCGGTGGCGCGGTGGCGGCGGTACAGCTCGCGCGTCTGGCGGGCGCGGCGTCGCTGGTGACGGTTCTGGGCGACGACGAGCATGGCCTGCGCACGTCCACGCCCA
>JASLHP010000383.1 GCA_030149625.1 Solirubrobacteraceae bacterium | reverse complement strand
GGGCACCGGCGAGCTGCCGGGCTCCTCGCCCGCGGTCGTCTCGGCCGTCGGCGGTCCCGTCCGTCCCGGGCGGCGCA
Organism: Solirubrobacteraceae bacterium; assembly: GCA_030149625.1. Next base: position 3,182 of record JASLHP010000383.1, on the reverse strand, counting down.
CGAAGCTGCTCGTCAAGCACCTGGTCCCGGGCGACATCGCGCTGATCGACCATCTCGACATCGACCGCGTCTCCGCGGAGGAGCTGATCTCCGCGGGCGCGGCGGCGGTGCTCAACTGCAAGCCGAGCTCGGGCGGCTCTTACCCGAATCTCGGCCCGCAGCTGCTGGTCGAGGCGGGCATCGTGCTCGTCGACCTGCCCGACGACGCGCTGTTCGACGTGGTCTCCGACGGCGACCCGCTCGTGATCGGCGTCCTCGGCGCCCAGCGTGCGGAGATCTCGCGCAAGGGCGAGCTGCTGGCGGTCGGCGAGACGCTCGATCTCGAGCGCGTCTGCGCCGAAACGGAGATCCGCCGTCGCGAGATCGGCGAGGCGCTCGAGCGCTTCGCGCACAACACGATCGAGCACATGCGCGAGGAGCGCGAGCTGCTGGCGGGCCGGATCCAGCTGCCGCGCTTCGCGACCGATTTCCGCGATCGTTCGACGCTCGTGGTGGTGCGCGGTGTCGGGCACCAGAAGGACCTGCGCGCGCTGCGCCCGTTCGTCCGCGACATGCGCCCGCTGATCGTCGCTGTCGACGGTGGCGCCGACGCGGTACTCGAGGCGGGGCTGTCGCCGAGCATGATCGTCGGCGACATGGACTCGGCCGGCGAGACGGCATTGCGCTGCGGCGCGGAGCTGGTCGTGCACTCATACCCGGACGGACGGGCGCCCGGCCGTCACCGCCTGGAAGAGCTCGGTCTGCCGTTCAAGCTCGTGCCGGCGCCCGGCACGAGCCAGGACGTGGCGATGTTGATCGCCGCCGAGAAGGGGGCTCGCCTGATCGTGTCGGTGGGGTCGCAGTTCAATCTCGTGGAGTTCCTCGACCGCAACCGCAAAGGCATGTCCTCGACGTTCCTCACGCGCCTGCGAATCGGCGAGATCCTCGTCGACGCCAAGGGCGTCAGCCGGCTGTACCGACCCCGCCCCGGGCTCGCGCCGCTGCTGTTCGTCCTCGCCGCTGGGCTGCTGGCGATGGCCGCGGTCGTGTGGGAGACGCCGGCGCTGCGCGACGTCGCGGAACTGCTGTGGCTGAAGCTGCAGATGCTGTTCGGCGCCGGCTGACCGCGCCGGCGCGCACGCTCATGTTCGACTACCGCTACCACGCGCTGTCCCTCGCGGCTGTCCTGCTCGCGTTGATGATCGGCGTGCTGCTCGGCGTCGCGATCGGCGACTCGAATCTCGTGTCCTCGGCGAAGAACGGGATCGTCGCGAACCTCAACTCCGAAGTCGACGCTTCGCGCCAGCAAGCGGGCAAGCTTCAGGAACGGCTCACGAGCGAGGAAGCGTTCGCCAACGGCCTGTACCCGCTCGCCGTTCACGAACTGCTGGCCGGGCGCACCATCGGAGTCGTGTTCCTCGGCGAATCCTCCGATCAGATCAACTCGCTCGTGCGCGCCGCGGTCGCACAGGCGGGTGCGAACGTGACGACGGTCGTCGCGGTGCGCGAGCCGCTCGACGTCGAAGGCCTCGAGCACGAGGCGGCGGGCACCCACTACGCGTCGCTCGGCACGTCCACGGAACTCGTCGAACGCTTCGGCGACCTGATCGGCCGCCAGCTCGTCAGCGGCGGACAGCTCGTCGAGCGCGAGCTGATCAGTCGTGTGCGGGCCAGCCTGCTGAGCGCCTTCGACGGACAGCTCACGCGTCTGGAAGGGCTCGTGGTCGTGCGCGCCGAGCCGGCGGGCATGAGCGCTGTGCAGAGCGAAGCGAGCGCGGCTTTCGAGTCGGGCCTACTCGCGGGCGTCGCCGCCGTGCGCGTGACGACGGTCGGCGTCGAGCTGACGAGGACCAACCCTTCGCAGATCTCGTGGTATCGGGGCAAGGGCTTGTCGAGCGTCGACGATCTCGACAGCCTCGCGGGCCAAGCCGCGCTCGACTACGCGCTTGCCGGAGACAGCGGCAGCTTCGGTGTCAAGTCGACCGCTGACTCGCTGTTGCCGGGCGTCACGACGAGCTCCTCGCAGCCCTGAGCCGCGTCCGCCCGCGTCGCTAGCTTGCAAGCATGCATTCGTTGCCTGCGATTTTCGGGCTGCTCAGCGCCGTGGCGCTCGCTCCGGCGCTGCTACGGGCGCTCAGCGACGGCGGCCACACACGCGCCAACTACCGAGAGCGTCTGCTGCCGTTTCCGTTCGGCGCGCTCATACCCGCGGCGGCGTTGCTCGCGCTGATCCCGCTGATGCTGGTGCAGCGGCTCGCCTCCACGCGTCTGCTGCCGAACGAGTTCCTGCCGATCGCGGTGTACGCGCTCGGGGTGCTCGCGCTGGGTCTGCTCGACGACATCATGGGACACGGCGGCGACGACGAGCGCCACGGCGAGCAGGCCGCGATCGCGCGCCGTCCGCCGCGTGGCTGGCGCGGCCACGGCGCGGCGACGCTGCGAGGAGAGCTCTCCAGCGGGGCGCTCAAGGCCGCGGGCTCGCTCGGGCTGGCCCTGCTCACGATGAGTTATCTCGGCCTGTCAAACGGTCGCTGGCTGCTCGCCGCTGCTGTGCTCGTGCTCGCGACGAATGTCTTCAACCTGCTCGACCTGCGTCCGGGGCGCGCGACGAAGGCGTTCGTGCTGCTCGGCGCGGGTCTCGCGATCGGCTCCTCGGACCTGCACCCATTGTGGGCGCTCGGGCTGTTCGCGGCGCCGGCGCTCGTCGCGGGGGCCTACGATCTGCGCGAGCGGGCGATGCTCGGCGACACCGGCGCGAACCTCCTGGGGGCGCTCGCGGGGCTGTGGCTGGTGCTGACCTTGTCGGGCACGGGGCAGCTCGTGGCGCTCGTGCTGCTCGCCGCGCTCACCCTCTATGGCGAGCTGCGATCGATCTCGACACTTGTCGAAAGGACTCCGGGGCTGCGCCGACTAGACTCTTGGGGCAGGCCCACATGACCTTGCATCACACCGATCGACACGCGCAGCCACCTTCCAAGACTCGGTTCATCTTCGTAACCGGCGGCGTCGTCTCATCGCTCGGCAAGGGCATCGCTGCCGCGTCGCTCGGGCGGCTGCTCGTCTCGCGTGGCCTCACGGTCGGACTACAGAAGTTCGACCCGTACATCAATGTCGATCCTGGCACGATGTCGCCGTACCAGCACGGCGAGGTGTTCGTCACCGAGGACGGCGCCGAGACGGACCTCGACCTCGGCCACTACGAG
>JASLHP010000311.1 GCA_030149625.1 Solirubrobacteraceae bacterium | reverse complement strand
GACGCGCTGCACCGCGGCGACATAGGAGCCGCCGAACAGCAGCGCATGCACGAGCAGCGGCAGCAGCTGGTCGAGCTCGACGCGTTCGCGCCAGCCGTCCGCGAGCGGCGCGAGCTCCTCGTAGGCTGCGAACAGCCGCGGCGAGGGCGCGCCGAACAGCCTCAGCATCGCGAGGTCAACCTCGCGATGCCCGCCGTACGCCGACGGGTCGATCAGCCACGGGCGCCCGTCGCGGTCTGCCATCACGTTGCCCGACCACAGATCGCCGTGCAGCCGCGCCGGCGACTCCGGCGGGCCGCACAGCTCGCCGAGCTCGCCGCATACGCGTTCGACCGCGTCGCTCACCGAGCGTGACAGCATGCCGCGCTCGCGCCCCATGCGCGCGAGCGGTCGCAGGCGGCGCTCGGCGTAGAACCGGGGCCAGTCCGCCGCTGGCTCGTTGGACAGCCGCAGCGAGCCGAAGCTCGCCGGCACGTCCGCGAGCCCGAAGCACGGCGCCCCCGCGAGATGCGTCGCCGCGAGGCCGCGTCCGAGCTCCTCGGCGCCCGCGTCGCTCAGTCCGCCCGCCGAGCTCGGCTCGATCCACTCGAGCGACAAGTGGCGCTCGCCCACGTCGAGCACGCGCGGCGTGCGTAACGCGCCCGGCTCCGCCAGCCAACGAAGGCCCGCCGCCTCAGCCGCGTACTCGCCCCGTGACGCGCCGGCGCGCGTCTTCACGAATGCCAAGCTGCCGTCCTCCAGCGTCACGCGAAACGCCTCGTTGATGTCCCCGCCACCGACGCGCGTCGCCTCGCGCACGCCCTGGGACAGCGTCACGCCGGCGGGCAGCACGCTCACGGCCGCGGGCGGATCCGCTCGAGCAGACCCTCGCATGCGGCCCGCACCAGCTCGAAGACCCGATCGAAGCCGTCCGCGCCGCCGTAGTACGGGTCGGGCACGTCCAGATCGCCGCCCGCGCCCGGCGCGCTCGTGCCGCCCGGCGCGCTCGCGGGGTCGAACTCGCGCAGCAGCCTGACCTTCGCGCGTTGCTCCTCGCCTGGCGCGAGGCGCCGCAGCTCGCGCAGGTTCTCGCCGTCCATCGCCAGCAGCAGGTCGAAGTCCTCGAAGTCCTCAAGGCGCACCTGGCGCGCGCGGCCCTCCAGCTCGACACCGTGCGCGAGCGCCGCCGCCGTCGCGCGCGCGTCCGGCGCGCTGCCCACGTGCCAGCTGCCCGTGCCCGCCGATTCAAGCTGGATGCTGTCGCTGAGGCCCTCGCGCGCGACGAGCGAGCGCATCACGCCCTCGGCCGTCGGCGAGCGGCAGATGTTGCCGAGGCACACGAACAGCACGCGTACGGGCCCGCCCCCGTCTGGGGCGCGCACGGGCACGCGCGACGCGTCACCCTCCGCGCGAGCGGGATCCAGCACGCGATCCTCGCGGGCGCCGTAGGCGCCCACTAATCCTCTCCCAACTCCAGCACCGCCAGGAACGCCTCCTGCGGCACCTCCACGCGCCCAACCTGCTTCATCCGCTTCTTGCCCTCCTTCTGCTTCTCCAGGAGCTTTTTCTTGCGCGTGATGTCGCCGCCGTAGCAGCCCGCGATCACGTCCTTGCGAAACGCCTTGACTGTCTCGCGCGCGATCACGTGCGCGCCGATCGCCGCCTGGATCGGCACGTCGTACTGCTGGCGCGGGATGCGCTTGCGCAGCTTCTCCGTCAGCGAGCGGCCCATCTCATACGCCTTCTCGCGGTGCACGACCATCGACAGCGCATCCACCGTGTCGCCCGCCAGCAGCACGTCGAGCTTCACGAGGTCCGACGGCTTCATGCCGCTGATCTCGTAGTCGAGCGACGCGTAGCCGCGCGTGCGCGACTTCAGCTGATCGAAGAAGTCCAGCACGATTTCCGCGAGCGGCAGCTCGTAGGTCATCTGCACGCGCTCCGGCGACAGATAGTGCATGCCCGTATGCTCGCCGCGGCGCTCCTGGCAGAGGCCCATGACCGCGCCGACGAACTCTTTCGGCGCGATCACCGACGCCGTGATGAACGGCTCGCGGATCTCCTCGATCTTGCCCGGGTCCGGCATGTCCGACGGGTTGTGCACCTCGAGCTCTTCGTCGTTCGTCAGCGTCACGTCGAACTCCACCGAAGGCATCGTCGCCAGCAGCTCCAGGTCGTACTCGCGCTCCAGGCGCTCGCGCACGATGTCCATGTGCAGCAGACCCAAGAAGCCACAGCGGAAGCCGAAGCCGAGCGCGTCCGAGGTCTCGGGCTCCCACGACAGCGCCGCGTCGTTCAGCACCAGCTTCTCGAGCGCGTCGCGCAGGTCCGGATAGTCATCGGAGTCGATCGGGAACAGACCGCAGAAGACCATCGGCTTGACATCCCGATATCCAGGCAGCGGCTCGGTCGCTTCGCCGGGGTGCCCATGCGCCCCGTGTCCGGCCTTCGCGCGTGTCGTCAGCGTGTCTCCGACGCGCAGCAGCGTGACGTCCTTCAAGCCCGTGATCAGGTATCCCACCTCGCCCGCCGCCAGCTGGTCCGTCGGCATCATCTGCGGACTGAAGAAGCCGATGTCGTCGATGTCCGCCTCCGTTCCCGCCGCCATCGCGCGGATCGGCTCGCCCTTGCGGAACACGCCGTCCACGACCCTGATGTAGGCGATCACGCCACGGTACTGATCGAACTCCGAGTCGAAGATCAGCGCCCGCGCCGGCCCGGCCGGGTCGCCCGACGGCGGCGGCACGCGCGCCACTAGCTCCTCCAGCACCTCCTGCACGCCCTCGCCCGTCTTGCCGCTGATCTTCAGGATCGACTCCGACGGCTCGCCGATCAGCTCCGAGACTTCGCCCGCCACCCGCTCCGGCTCCGCGCCCGGCAGGTCGATCTTGTTCAGGCACGGGATCAGCTCGAGGCCCGACTCGACCGCCAGGTACGTGTTGGCGACCGTCTGCGCCTCCACGCCCTGAGAGGCGTCGACGACAAGCAGCGCGCCCTCGCACGCCGCGAGCGAGCGCGACACCTCGTATGTGAAGTCGACGTGGCCGGGCGTGTCGATCAGGTGCAGCTGGTAGGTCTCGCCGTCGCGCGCCGTGAAGAACACGCGCACGGCCTGCGCCTTGATCGTGATCCCGCGCTCGCGCTCCAGGTCCATCGAGTCGAGCAGCTGCGCGCGCATATCGCGCGCCTGCACCGTGTGCGTCAGCTCGAGGATGCGATCCGCGAGCGTCGACTTGCCGTGGTCGATGTGCGCGATGATCGAGAAGTTGCGGATGCGGGCCTGGTCCATGGGTCGTCGTACAGCGTAGATGGCGCCGGCCACCGCGCGAGACCCGCTAGCGTTAACCGCTCCGGCGGATCGCCAACTCGACAAGGAGCACTCAGCCGCGGCAACGCGTCACGCGAGAGCGCGACGGCCTGTCCAGGTGTCGGGAGTGTTAAGCCGCCCAGGCGAAACACACAGTCCTGGGACGTATGTAGTAAGCGGCGATCCATGTTCGGGCGCATGCCGGGTGGGCCTCGTGCCCACCCGGCCTCTGCTCGAAGCCCGAGCTTTCCGGACCGGTCTCGGCGGAGGCCGGACGGGCCTGCGCGGAGCCCCGGCTCGACTACGTCCGGCCCAGTCGCGCGCGAATCAGGCCGCTGACCTGGTGCGCCTCGGGGATGCGCATCGCGAGCACGGCGCGCACGTACACGTATAGGCCCGCCGCCGCGGCGCCGCCGACGCTGAGGATCTGCGCCGGCAGCGAGGCGCCGACGAGGTCGTCGATCAACCGCCACGCAGCCCAGGAGGCAGCCGCCAGCAGCGCCGAGGCGACGAGGATGCGGACCGTGATCATCGTCGTCTGGCCGCCTTCCAGGCGACCGTTGAGGCCGGTGCGCAGGCGGTAGAACTGCAGCGTCGTCATCACGATGTTGGCGACGATCGTGCCGATGATCAGCCCCGCGATGCCCAGCGGCCTGTACAGGCCGACGCTCACGACGATGTCCACGACGATGTTCATCGCCGCGAGGCTCGTCGGGATCCACGGGCGCTGGACGGCGAAGAACGTCCTCGTCAGCAGCAGGTTGAGGCCGCCGAATGGCAGGCTGAACGCGAACCAGAACAGTGCGATCGCCACCAGATGCGTCGAATGGGCGTTGAATTCGCCGCGCTGGAACACGAGCCGCACGATCGGCGTCGGCAGCACCGCCATGAACGCCGCCGCCGGGATCAGCAACAGGTTGATCTGACGCATGCCGCTGCCGACCGCGCGCCGCATCGCCGCCGGTTCCCGGCCCGAGGCCATGCGGCTGAGCGTCGGGAACAGCACCGTCGCGACCGCCACGCTGAAGATCCCCTGCGGGAGCATGTACACGCGGAAGGCATTGTCGATCGCGCGGGGGGCCTGTTCGGAGACGAGACTCCCGAAGGCGGAGTTGATCAGCTGGTCGAGGTTGACGATCCCGAGACCGATGGTGACGGGGAGCATCAGCATGAACACCTGCTTGATCCGAGGGTCGCGCCAGTCGACGCGGAAGCGCAGGCGAAAGTCGATTCGCCCGAGCGC
>JASLHP010000272.1 GCA_030149625.1 Solirubrobacteraceae bacterium | reverse complement strand
CTCGAACACAGCCAGCGGGATGCGCCAGCAGACGCCAGCGTGCCCGATCTCGAGGCGCGTGTCCTCGTGGGGAGCATGTACAGGATGATCGCTACGCGGCTGCGCCGGGGGGAGGCGGCGATCTCGAAGCTGCGCGACGATCTGCTGGCGTGGATCGCCGCTTACGAGCGCCCGCTCGCCGATCTGCGCTGGGGCACCCTCTCGCCGGCGGCGGTCTCGCGGCCCTCGCCGCATGTGCCAGACGTCCCGATCCAGCAGATGCCAGGCGTGCTGGGACCGGGGCGTCCCCGCATCTCCGAGCAGGAGGTCGCCGAAAACCATCGCCTGCGGATCCTCTACGCAGCCGCGCGAATGGCCGAGCAGAAGGGCTACATCGCCACCACGGTGGCGGACATCACCAAGCTCGCATCGGTCGACGGACGCGTGTTCTACAGGCTCTTCTCCGACAAGCAGGAGGCGTTCACGGCGGTCCACGAGCTCGGCTTCCAGCAGGTCATGGACATCACGGCAAAAGCGTTCTTCGCCGGCGAAAGCTGGCCAGAGCGCACGTGGGAGGCAGCTCGTGCGCTGACTCAGCTGTTGCAGGCGAATCCACTGGTGGCCCACGTCGGCTTCGTCGAGGCCTACGCCGTCGGCCCCGGCGCGGTGCAGCGAATCGAGGACAGCCACACCGCTTTCATGTTCTTTCTGCAGGAAGGCCTGCTGCACCGGCCCCAAGCCGCGCCTCCGTCGCGAACGGCCATGGAAGCGATCGTCACCGGCGTGTTCGAGGTCGTCTATCTGCAGGCCCGCCGGCGTGAGGCGCAGCAGATCGCGGCCATGCTGCCGCAGATCGCGCATCTGTGGCTCACGCCGTTCATGGGCAGCGTCGAGACCGACGCGTTCATCGACGGCCAGATGCAAGCGCGCGAGGAGACCGGATCGTCGCGATCGGACCGCGCGTGGCGCGCTTGACATCCTCGCCGACGCGAGGACCCGCCAGCGCGGCGCCCGCCGCCGTCAGTCCTGCAGCGCGACCGCCGGCGGTACGCCCGCCGCTGCGTAGCCGGGGATCGCGATGATCAAAACCGCCGCCGCGGTCACGATCGCGAGGCTGAGCAGCGACGAGAGCGCCGCCACCGAGTAGACGACCGGGAAGTTGATCACGTTCGCGAGTGCGCGGTCGAGCAGCTGCTGGCCATACAGGCCGAAGACAGCGCCCGCGATGCAGCCGACCGCCAGCAGCAGCATGCTCTCGAGCAGGATCGTGCGCCAAAGCTCATCGCGCGGGAAGCCCTCGAGCTTCAGCTTGGCAAGGCGGGGCCGGCGCTGCCAGACCATGTTGGCGATCGCCGAGGCCATCGCCAACACCGCCACGACCAGGATCAGCGTCGCGATCTGCGTCAGGCGCTGCAGCCCTTGGCTGCTCAGCTCGTTCTGTTCGCGTGCGTGCGCCTGTGAGCTCTGCACCGACAGGCCGCCGGCGGAAGCCCCCCCAGCCCCGAGCGCACGCGTGATCTCGCCGGCCGCCCGCGCGGAGCTCACGCCCGGCGCCAGCAGCACGTCGTAGGCGCTTGCGTCGCTGCTGTCCCACGCGCGCGCAAATTCCTCGGCGGTCATGATCATCGCACCAGGCGCCCAGCCGATGTTCGTCGAGAGCGCGGCGATCCTGACGGACGTCGGTGTCGGCGTCGGCAGCGTGACACGCTCGCCGATGCGCAGATGGTGTTCCTGCGCGAGCGCTTGCGAGAGCACGACCCAACCGCCCGCGCGCAACCGCTCCGTCGCCTTGGCGAGCGAGCCTTCGACCAGTTGCGTGGATGGCAGCAGTGGCGTCGCTTCGCTCGGCGGAGCGATGACCCACACCTTGCGTTCGTCCCAGTCCAGCAGGCCACCGCGGTAGACCTGCACGGCGCGCACGCCTGGCAGCCGCGCGAGCTGCGCCTGCTGCGCCGGGGCGAACGGCGCGGTCCGCAGCAGGTTGTAAGCCCCGGGCGGCGAGACCCACTCATCGGTGAAGGCGTTCTCGTCGTGCGCCGCGCTTTCCAGGCCATTCAGCAGATCGGCGTGGGCGCCCTGGATCGCGACCGCGCCGAACACGGCGATCGCGCCCGTCGCCGCGACCGCGATCGCGCGTGCCCGTGCTGCGCTCAACTCCATCGCCGCGACGTGCGGCACCGCTCCCGTCCTTGCGCGTGCGAGTCTGCTCAGCAGCGCGAGCGCGAGGCTCAGCGCCAGCGGCAGGCTCAAGAGCAGCGCGGCGACGAGCAGCACCATCCCCGCGATTGCCGCTTTCGGCGCCGCCAGCAGGATCGCGGTGGCGCCCGCGAGAAACACGACGCCGATGAGCGCGCTTACGACGATCGCACGCGTGGCGAGCGAGCCCTCCTTGGACGTGATCGCCGCGAGCGGGTCGCGGGAGAGGATGTCGCGCAACGGGCTGAGCACCGCGACGACGGCAGCCAGCATGCCACCGCCCGCGGCGAGCGCGATGCTTTGCCAGCCGACGACGCGCTGTGTCCCCACGGAGAACGCCGAGCCGAGGTAGCCGGGATTGGAGCGGAACAGGTGGATCGAGAGCTGCTCGCCCAGCAGCAGGCCGAGCACGCACGCCACCACCCCCAGCAGGACTGCGTCGAGGAGCAGCACCGCGATGACGGCACGCGGCGTATAGCCGTCGCGACGCAGGTCGGCGATCAGGCGTCGGCGCTGCGCGACGGTCAGCAGCATCGCGTTGAACGCGAACAGGAAGCCGACGAGGGCGCTGATGACGGCGAACAAGGCAGTCGACTGGTTGCTCGCGGAGGCCGCCTTGGCGAACAGTCGTTCGTCGTAGCTGGTGTCCTCGACGTTCAGGCGCCCCGCGGCCAGCTTCAACAAGCCGGCGCGCACTTCGCGTTCGCGGCCGGGCAGGGACTCGACGAGGACGCGAGAGACGCGGGCGCCCACGCCTGCCATTTCCTGGGCGAAGAACAGGGGCGCCACGACGATCGGGCTCGCCACGAGCCCGCCGATCTGCTTTTCGCCCAATTGCTCGTACAGCGGCGCGCGCTCGGTCCTGCCATACAGCCTCAGCGTGGCTTCCCTGCCAAAGCGCGTCACGCCGAGCGTGTGCGCCAGCGGCGCGGGGAGCAGGATCGCGCCGATACCGGCGAACGGTTCCAGGTCCGTGTGGCGCACGAGCGCCCCGCCCAACGCACGCAGGCTCGAATCCGCGCCCACCAGCTCCACCGAGCGGCTCCCCCTGGGGCCACTCGCGCTGGCGCTGGCTTCGAGCAGCGGCGCGGCGACGCGGACGCCGGGGAGCTTGCGGACCTCGCCGACGAGAGCTTCCGGCATGCCCTGCGCGTCGCGCGCAAGCAGTTGCAGCGTCGCGTCGCCGACGATCCCGCGCGAGAGCTGGGCCACCGAGCTGGAGAGGCTCTGGCTGGCAACTTGTGAGGCGAACAGGAGCGCCACGCCGGCGGCGATGCCGACGACCGCAAACAGCTCCTGCACCAGCCGCGCGCGGAGACGAACGCGGTACAGGTGCAGA
>JASLHP010000269.1 GCA_030149625.1 Solirubrobacteraceae bacterium | reverse complement strand
CACATCGTGGGGGCAAGTACTCGCCCCAGGGGATGTCGTGCTGTTCGATGCCTACCATCTCTCGGCGCGCGCACTCGATGCGTCCGTGCGAGCTGGGGTTCTCACGGTTGTGATGGACGACGCGGTGCGCGCCGAGCACGTCGACGTGGTGATCTGCCCCGAGCTCACGGCGGCTCCGGCTGGCCTGCCGGCCGCCTGCATCGCTCTCTGTGGCATGCAGTACGCACCGATCCGCAGCGAGTTCTCTTCATCCAGACGCCTGCGGGGTTCCCCTTCGGAACGGGGCCCGCTCGTGATCGTCTTGGGCGGCGCGGATACGACCGATCTGACGGCCGCGGTGGTTCGCGCCGCGGCAGTCACGCGACCACGGCCGTTCTCGAGCGTCCAAGCGGTGGTCGGCCCCGGCGCGACCGATAGAAAGCGGGTGGATCTGACGGCCGGCGTGATGCTAGTGCGAGATCCACCCGAGCTTCGTGAGCTGTTCGATCGCGCGGTGGCGGCGATCAGCGCCGCGGGCACGACCGCATGGGAGCTCTGCTGCATGGGCGTGCCCACGGCGATCATCGAGACCGCTCCCAACCAGACCGCCGCGGCCGCGGCGGCGTCGGCCGCGGGTGCGACCATGTACCTCGGGGTCGGCAGCGCGGCGCTGGGCGCGATCCCGCAGGCTGTCGGCGCGCTCGGGGACGCAGCCGTGCGGGGTAGTCTCAGCGCTGCCGCGCTCGCCTTCATCGACGGACGAGGCGCGGCCAGGGTCATCGACGAGCTTGTGAGAACACGGTCGTCTACTCGAGCAGATCCCAGGTGAGAGGCGTCCCACGCGTGATCCTGGCTCGAGCCGTGCATCCGAGCAGCTCGTCGATGTGCCGTGGCGCCAGTCCCCCAGCAGGCCGAATCGCGCGCACGTTGCTCGAGGTGAGCGCCTCCCCCGCCGCGATGTCGTGCACGGCGAACAGCGAGCGACGGAACGGGAGCGTGTCGCGCTCCTCATCGGTAGGGCCGTAGGCGACGACCCCGCGTGCGAGACTCGACGTCCTGACGTCGGCAACCAGTTGACGCAGCTCCGCGGGCTCGATCGAGAAGTGCGCGTCGGGCCCGCCGTCCGCACGAGAGAGGCAAACGTGCTTCTCGATGATCGTCGCCCCGAGAGCTGTGGCCGCAACTGCGGCGGCCGCGCCAAGCGTGTGATCGGACAAGCCCACGGGGACCTCGTACCTGCCGACCATGTCCGCGATGGTCGCCAGATTCACCTGATCGACAGGCGTGGGATAGGCGGCCGTGCACTTGAGCAGCGCGAGCGATGCGCGCGGGTTGGTCTCGCGCACAGCTCGCACGGCGTCATCGATCTCATCGAGCGTTCCCATCCCGGTCGAGATCAGCACCGGCTTACCGGCGCGCGCGACACGTCGCAGCAGAGGAATGTCGACCAGCTCACACGACGCCACCTTGAACGCCGGGACGTCCATGTCTTCGAGAAAGGCCACCGATGTCTCGTCGAACGCGGACGAGAAGAAGGCGATGCCGAGCTCGTCTGCTATCTGCTTCAGGTGCGGCTGCCAATCCCACGGCATCGAGGCTTCGGAGTACAGATCGTACAGCGTGCGTCCGTTCCACGGCCCCTTCGAGGTGATGCGGAATGCTGGTGCATCGGAATCCAGCGTGAGTGTGTCGGCGGTGTAGGTCTGCAGCTTGATGGCATCTGCGCCGCAGGCTGCAACGGCTCGCAAAAGCGCGATGGCATGCTCGAGATCGCCACGGTGATTGGCCGACATCTCGGCGACTACATAAGGTGGGTGGCCGTCGCCGACGAGCCGGCCGGCGATCTCGATCGCCGCCATCAGCTCGCCGCCGCCTGCGTCCGCCACGGCAGGAAGTCGCCGCCTCCCGCGCGGACGACCTCTCGCGATCGCGCCGGGCCGAGCTGGAAGAGCATGTCCAGCACGGACAGGTGAGGGATGAAGACGTCGCTGTGACCTTGCGGATACGCGAGCGGCGAATAATCCTGGAACAGCGTCTCGACGTCAGGCAGGGGGAACACGCCGTCCTCGCGCATGTAGGCGGCCGCGCCAGCCGCCGCCAGGTAGGTGGTGGCGTGAACCTTGCGAAGCAGTTCGGCGACGCGCTGCGATCGTTTCCCGGTCGCTTGGACATCAGAGCTGCGCAGCAGCATCGTGGAGATGCCGAGGAGAGCGGCGAGCTTCTCGATCAGAGCGATGTTGAGGTCCGCGAGTGACTGCCAGTCACGCGCGAGTACCGCTTCAACGGCAGCGGCCACTTCCGCGAAGTGTTCGCTGAATCCGTAGTTCTGACGAAGCAAGCCGCTGAGCTTGTCGCGGAAGCGAGCCGTCAGAATCGGCTCGATGTCACACAGCAGCGGGAAGTCCGTGCTGTGTCGATGTTCAACCGGGACCGTCACCCAGCCGACCCGCTGCCCACCGACGAACAGCCGGTTGCGCTGCTGAAACGACTGACGCTGAAATTGGAAGTCGTCGAGCAGCACAAAGCAGTCGGCGGCGTCCATCAGCGCAAAGTAACCCGCCCAAGGCAGAAACGTGGGCTGCATCATCGCCACCGAACGCACCCTCCGAGATTACCGTTGCAGGCGCGCTCGGCCGCCCACAAGACACAAAGGTCAGACGATCTCGACATCCATTCTGATCGTGATGTCTCTGACCTTCCGGCTGCGCCGCGTCGAGTCGAAGACAAACACGCGATGCAGACGGCGGCGAGTGTGAGTTCACGGAACGACCTGCGCCACGTCCTCGTTGAGAGCTGCGAGCTCCGGATGACGGTCGAGATGGGCGAGCACGGCATCGAGGCCGAAGCACGGGTCTGTCTCGTACAGAGCGTCGTACAGCGCCGCGATCAGCTCGTGGTCGCTCGGCGTATCCAGCGTCAGGCGCAAATCTGGGCGCTTCGCTCCAGTGGCGGGCGCAACGCCCAGCAGCGTGAAGCGCTCGGGATGCTCCTCGAAGAACAGCGTGACGTGCTCGCGATCTCGCGACGCCACCGCCTCGCGTGCGACCTCCTCGAGCAATGCTGCCGGGAATACCTCGACGGCGATTCCGAGGGGGTACTCGCGGGGGCGCAGGCAGCTGGATGCGAAGTCCGGCCGATGACGCTGGAACGCGGCGATGACGGCCTCGACGACGGCGGGGTCTATCAGCGGGCAGTCGCCGCCGACTCTGACGATGGTTGCCGCCCCGACCGAGCGCGCGGCGGCGACGGTTCGTCCCAAGACATCGTCGGCGCTACCGCGATATACAGACACAGCCGTTGTCCGAGCGCATTCACAGATTACGTCGTCCTCGGGCGCGGACGTAGTGGCGACCACGATGCCGTCGATGCTCGGCACGCGCTGCAGTCGCTTGATGATGTGCGCGAGGGACGGTGAGCCCGAGAGCGGCGCCATCGACTTGCCCGGTAGGCGCGAGGAGCCCATGCGAGCGAGGACCACAGCCCAGATTGGATGTGAATCTAAGGGCATGTCGCAAAACTATACTGACGGTGAATTTTCAAATCTTCGTCTTTCAGCATCAGTCCGTGCCGCGCTAGACTTCGCGCCCTCATGGGAGCCGAGCGCTGAGCGATGCACGGGAGAACGGCGCTTGTCACCGCGGGTTCGCGTGGACTGGGGGCGGAGATCGCGCGGATGCTGGCGGCCGCGGGGGCTAACGTCGCGGTGACCTACGTCAACGACGAGGATGCCGCCCGGAATTTCGTTGCCGAGATCGAGGCGCAGGGCT
>JASLHP010000213.1 GCA_030149625.1 Solirubrobacteraceae bacterium | reverse complement strand
CAGGCACCGGCGGTGGTGCCGCTGGCTTGACCTCTCACCGAACGCAGAAGCGGCGGCGAGACGCGAGCCGAAACCCTACGTCTTACCGCCGCCGAAGTCAGTCCTAGCGCGGATGACTTCGCCATCGTCCCCGCCGAGGCGGGCGAAGCATGGGCCATCGACCAGGCTCAGGCAAGCGAGCCAAAGCGCGCGGGCAGCGTGCGCAGGTGGGCTACGGCGCTCCTCGATTTTGACCCGTCCGTGTCGCCGCAAGGCGAGGCCGGCGGGGACGAAGCGCAGCGAAAGCGCCGCGCTGGATAAAGCACGACCGAGGCCAGTCCGAGTCCCCGCAACGTCGGACGCGAACCGCTCCCGTCCAGACGGCAGCAGCTCCCGACAAACCGGCCCCCCGCTCAGGGGGGCCGGTTTGCCCCCACACCCGCGGCCGAGCCACCCGGCAGCAAGGCCTTCGTCTGCGTTGATTCCTGCATTGGGACAGACCGTAACATGGGGAATGTTTACGCTTCTGGCAACCCTTGCGGGGAGCTTGGACCCGGCTGCCGCCGAACAGGCGGCCCGTGTGGCGGGGCGTATTGCGCCGCCGGACCAAGAGGAAACTTCTGAGGCGGATCCTGACTCTGCTCCCAAGCAGCAGCCCGAAATCATGCTCGGAGAGGAGGCGATCAAGGCACTGAACCCCGCGATCAGTGGACCTGCAATCCAAGTTCTACCGCTCGCTATTTGCACGTAGATATTGGGTTCGCATTGCGCGCAAACCGTGCCGAGGCGCTAGGTGGGCAGGATCTGCCCTGCGGCACCCCTCCTGCTGGTGGACCGCAGGACGCCGGCTGGGCCGGCATAATGATCTAGCAGAGCAAGCTTGCTATACTCATGTCGATCACTGTGGCTACTGTCACCGTCCAACCAGAGCTCATCGGTCACGTCGCGGAGGAGGCGAAGCTCTCGCCGGAGGCGGTCGAGCGCGTGCTGCAGCTGACGGCGGAAAGCATTCAGCAGGCTACGGAGCATCACACCCAGATCATCTTCGGTCGAAGGGGGACCGGAAAGACCTCGGCACTGCTCACGCTGATGACGGCTCTTGCTACCGCAGAGCACGAGGAAACAGTGGACGCTCCGACGATGGCGACATTGAGCGCCTTCCGAAACCTCGTCGCGCACGGCCGTGCGGCGGACCGGCTCGTGGACGCGCTCATGCCCCAGAGCATCGCCGTCCCTACACCGGCCGCAGTTCTGCAGGCACGACGAAATGCGGAGGCGCGGAGCGCGCTGCTCGATGAGTTCGGTGCCCTACGTAGCCACGAGGTTGCGGACTTGGCGGAGTCACGAGCGTCAAATCGAGCTGCGCTCGCGAATCGCTGGCGAGCGGAGAACCGCCTGGTGGCGGTTCCCGTCCGAGATGAGCTTCTATATCCGGGGTTCCAGTTCAGTGCGGAGGGCAAACCGAAGTCGGTGATCGGACCGACAATCGGCTGGTTGCGCTCTGATCCTCACATCACCGATTGGCAGGTGGCGCTCTGGTTCGCGACGCCGACAAGCTGGCTTGGAGGTAGACGCCCGGTTGACCTCCTTGACGAGCAGCCCGACGCCATCATCGATGCGGCACGTCGAGAAGTCAGCGATCTTGCCGGCTAGCACCCTCGTTCCTGCACCGCCAGACCCCAATGCGCTGAACCCGCTCATCCACGAGTGGGACGCCGGTCGCGCAATTGTGCGCTGCCACGACACGAGTTTCGGGGCGACCGAGTTCAACCGCACCACGTCGGAGGGGCGGTTTCGACCCGTGCGCAGCAGGAGGCGAATCGTGGGCACTGTGTACTGCGCTCAGGATGACGCTGGTGCGATCGCTGAGTCCGTGTTCCGCCCGGTGCCTGTCGGTACGGCCGTCCGACAGGTAGGACGTGCTCGTCTCGTGCCGCTCATGCTCTCCACCCTCGCGACTAGCAGGCCATTGCGCCTTGCCTCGTTGCATGGGAATGGCCTTCGCCGGATCGGCGCATCGCACGCCCATCTGATCGACTCCGAGGCGGATGAGTACCCCGCCCTCGCTGCGTGGGGTCAGGCGCTCCACGACTGTCCCGCCAAGCCCGATGGCATCGTCTGGCGCTCGCGCCACTACGATGATTCCTACGCGTTTGTGTTGTTTGGCGACCGGGTACGGCGCCAGGAGCTCCGGATAGTCGAGCCTCCGCTGCCATTGGCCGTGGGACGTGGGCTCGAGAGGGTGTTGGAGCTCGCGGAGCAGGCAGATATCACGATCGTCGACTAACGATGCGTCGCACTGCGTTCCAAATCGACCGCCTGAGCGGCCATCAGCGCATGGTTTGCGCATAGGCAAGTTTCGCCACTTTTCTTGTCGGCAAACAAACCATTGCGCATCCGAACGCCGCAGCAGTGCATATGGAGTCCTCCGCCTCCAAAGGCTCGGGGTCCGCTGACACCCTACGGAGCGTGACCTCGAATGCGTCCACGACGCCGTGGGATCAGCGGCTCACCGAACGATGGGCGAGCGAGGCGAAAGAAGCGGCGAACGACCCGACATGGCGCACAGCGTCCTGGCGCGATCAGGTGAAGTCACCGTGGTATTGGGCGGCATTGCCAGCGATGGCTCTTTTCTTCATCTTCGGCGGTTTTCAAGGGGTGGGAGCCGTCTTTTATGTGGTCGCCATCGCGCTAGTCCAGATGTCGAGACGAGCCGCACGCCGCAGTGCAAGCAGCTAGGTGCGACCAAGGGTCTGTAGCGTTTAGTTGTCCTGAGGCGGCTCACGACACGCCTTCACAAAGGCCCAGCCAAAGTCTGTGAAGGTGGCGCCTGAGACCGACGCGCCCGTGTCGCTGATACTTCCGATCGTGGTCGGCATGATCCGTGTGTAGCGGAGCAGGCCAACCCGCACCAGGTTGTCAAGGTGAGGGCCAGTTGCGCCCTCACCTTCAAGCTGGACCGGCTTGAATTGCTGTGCTTCGGGTGACACCGAGAAGTCAGCGAGCTCCGCGAGCCGATCGAGCGTCCGGGCCTCAACCGGCTCTAGTTCGCCAAGAACGACCCGGAAAGCCGCGTGAACCTCGGGCGTGTCCTTGGTGAGCGCATTAACCAGCAGATTCGCCCACGCAACTTGCATGTCGTCGTCATCGGCCCACGAACCATCTTCGAGGATCCTAAGAACGACAGAGTCCTCCACCGAGGTCACGGGTAGGTCAAGCGCCCTGATCTTCTCCGCGGCCAGCGTTGCCTCGCGGGCGAGGGTCGCCTGGCGTCGGTAGTGACCACGCTGGCGAGGTATTCCATGAACCCCTTAACGGGCGCAAGGATGCCCGCCTCACGAACCGCAACGCTCAATGCCGCTTCAATCGACCCGGCTGCTAGCTCGACTTCGTCGCTCACGGTTCGATTATGCCAGCACTCCGCTACGGGGCAGCCAATCTGGATCGCCGGCGCAGCCATTAGCGCGTGGTTTGCGCACAGCCAAGTTTCGCCCATTTTTCTGGTCGGCAAACAAACCAGGTTGTTGGCCTGGGCTCAGAGCTTGTCGATAGCGCGGTGTAGGTCGCGACGGTCGATGACTCGTGCCACCAGATAGCGTGCGTCGGCGTCCGCGGCGAGTTCGCGGTAGAGCACACGCTGCTCGCCGACGCGCAGGCGACGCCAGGGGGCGTGTCCAGCCACTGGCTTGATGTCGAGGTTCTCGGCACCCGCCCCCAGCGCTTGGAATGCCTGCTGCACCCGCTTTCGGGTCTGGCGGTCCAGGTTCTTCAGGTCACGGATCGCGCGCGGAGCAAGCTCGATGTTGCTCAGAGGGTCGGTCATCTATGACGACCCAGCTTCCTGCGCGTTGGCGCTATTGCTCAGTGTCTTGCGCGTCAAGCTCCGCAAACACATCAGCAGCCGAGCGCGCGTTGCCATCTGCATGAGCCTGATCGGCAGCGGCCATGTCCTCGGCGAAGCCCGGAACCTTCGAGAGAAGATAGTCCTCGAGATCCTGGGCATCGATTGGCACCAGCGCAGCGATAGGCTCACCGTGTCGTGTGACGAGAGCGGTGTGCTTGGACTCGGCGACGTCAGCGACGACGCCACTTGTATTGCGCTGTAGATCACGGATGCTGATTGTGCTCATCGGGCGCCCTTGGCCTTCCCAGGAAATGTCCGACAAGTATATGTACATTACGGGCGGGCGTCAAGTCCCTTCGCGGAGCCCAGGCGACCCCTTTGCCGCCATCCGACGATGCGAGCTGATCGAGCTGGAACGGTCGCTGGCGCGCGGCCTCAGTCGATCCCAAAGACTGGCGCTGTCATCAGCACATGGTTTGCGCGCCGAGCAGTTTCGCCCATTCATCTGGTCGGCAGACCAACTAGCGGCCCAAGACGAGCGCGAGCGCCTCATCGACCGCGCTCAGCTCATCCGGGTCGAGGCATCCCGCCGAGTCCCAGGCGCCGGGGTCACGATAGTTGTCTGCTCGACAAGGATGCGCGTGTGAGTACCGTCGAGCGTGATTCCGGCCGAAAGCTCGCTGGTTGCGCACCCGCCGAGGTCGGTGAGACGAGGACGGTGCTCAGCGTCAAGAAGTCGCCGTCTTGAACGACCGCCGCGTAGCGTGCGCCTCGCTGCTCCCCGTCACGCGTCCCTCGCGGCGCTGGCAGACGAAATATCTCGCCACGCACCACCTCGGTCAGTGGGCTCTGGCGCGAGTTCCGCAAGATGCTCGCGGATTGCTCGCATCTCCGCTCGATCGTCTTCGTCACTTGCGAGTCGTCTTACCTCGAGCGCAATGGCAGGGCGAGCCCGCGTTCTCGGCGGAGTCGACCTGTCCAAGGGGCGCGATGGCGCGGAGCTACCGATCCGCTCGTCGTCGGCCGGCTCGTCCCATCCGCTTTCCACTTCCCCCTTGACATGTGACTAAACAGTCACCTATAATCGTCCGCGTGGACGAGGTCTTCAAAGCTCTGGCGGACCCGACGCGGCGCAGCCTGCTCGACGAGCTGTTCGAGCTGGATGGCCAGACGCTCGGCCAGCTCGAGCGGCGACTGCCGATGACGCGCTTCGGCGTGATGAAGCACCTGAAGGTGCTCGAGGAAGCGGGGCTCGTGACCACGCGCAAGCGCGGTCGCGAGAAGCTCCACTTCCTGAACCCCGTCCCGATCCGGCTCGTCCACGACCGCTGGGTGAGCAAGTACGCCGAGGTCTGGGCGGCCACGCTCAGCGACCTAAAGCAACGAATCGAGGAGGAACCCGAGATGGATGCCCATAGCGAGCTCGACGCGCAGCGCAGCGGCAAGCGGCCGTGGACTGCGGACCCCGCCGACAAGGTCTTCGAGATCTACATCAAGACGACGCCCGAGCGCCTGTGGGAGGCGATCACCGACGACGACATGCGACGTACGTACTCCTTTGGCGTCGGCGTGAGCTCCGATTGGACGCCGGGCGCGACCATCGACACGTCCCACCCGGGAGCCGGCGTGGCGGTCGGCACGGGCGTGATTCTCGAGGTGGAGCCGCCGCTGCGGCTAGTCCACAGTTTCACGGCTCTGTGGAGCGAGGAGGTCAAGAGCGAAGGCAGCTCGCGCGTAACGTGGGAGATCGAGCCGGTGGGCGATTCGTGCCGCCTGACGCTCACCCACGACCGGCTGCGCGAGAACGCCAACAGCGAAATCTACGGCGGCTGGCCGATGATCCTCTCCGGCCTGAAGACTCTGATCGAGACCGGCGAGACGCTGACGACGCCCGGCTCGCTGCGCTACGCGCAGGCCTGATCACGCGAGGCCCAACAGCGCCGGCAGCTGATCGAGCGAGGCGAAGAGCTCGGCGCCGGCATCCCGCAGCGCGGTCTCGTCGCTGTCGGCGCTGTAACCAAATACGCGCATGCCCGCGGCCACAGCCGCCGTCACGCCCGTGGGCGTGTCCTCGACGACGGCGCAGCGTGTCGGCTCCGCCTCCATCGCGCTCGCCGCGCTCAGGAACAGGTCCGGGTGGGGCTTGCCGCGCGGCACGGAGTGAGCCGAGAACAGCGCATCGTCGCGAAAGAGCTCGAGCAGGCCCGTCAGCCCCAGCGTCAGGCGCGTCTTCTCGAGCTTGCCCTGCGAGGCGACGCACACGGCGACGCCGGCCGCGGCGACGCGCGCGACGGTCGCGGCCGCCCCGGGCACCGCTTTCAGATCTTGGCGAAACGTCTCCGCGCGCTGGCGCTCGTAGCGTGCCAGCCAGTCGGCCGGCAGCGGTCGCCCGAGCTTGACTTGCACGCTGGTGAGGACCTCGTCGAGCCGCAGGCCCTGGTAGTCGCGGCGCGCCTGCTCGAGCGTCGTCGCGAAACCCTCCGCGCTCACCATGCTCGCGAGCACGCCGCATGAAATCGCCTCGCTGTCTACGAGCACGCCGTCGCAGTCGAAGATCACCAGTTGCAGGTCGCTCACGGCCTGCAGCCTTGCACGCTTGCCACACGCCGGCGCGTCCACGCCTTGCGGCGCCTGGATCGCGCTTACCCTTCACGGATGCCGAACATCGACGAGCCGCTCTTCGACGAGCCGCGCGAGCACCCCGGCTTCCGGTGTCGCCGCGCGCGCCTCAGCCGCCAGGCCGGCAGCGAGCGCCTCGGGCTGAGCCTGTGGGAGGTGCCGCCAGGCGAAGCGGCCTATCCCTACCACTTTCACTACACAGAGGAGGAGCTCGTGCTCGTGCTCGAGGGCGCGCCGAGCCTGCGCACGCCCGATGGCTGGCGGGAGCTGAGCCAAGGCGAGGTGGTCGCGTTCCCGCGTGGCGAGCGCGGCGGCCACCAGCTCGTCAACCGCACGACCGCGACAGTGCGCTTCCTGTCGTTTAGCCCCAGCGGCGAGCCCGATGTCGTGATCTACCCCGACTCCGGCAAGCTCGGCGCCTTCGAGCGCCTGCCCGATGGCGGCGGGCTCAGGGCGATGTTCCGCCTCGGCGACACCGTCGACTACCACGACGGCGAGCAGCCGCCGCACTGAGCGGACCCGCCGACGCCCGGCACGCTGACCCTGCTCGCGGGCTGCCCGCCTAGCGCTCGGCGACCACGCGCACCGTGCGCAGCAGCCGGTCGCTTGCGCCGCGCACGCTGCCGCCCAGCTCGAGCGTGTTCTGCACGTACGCGAGCGTCTCCGCCGTCAGCCGCTCGCCCGGCAGCACGTTCGGTATTCCCGGTGGATACGTCGCCAGCGACTCCGCCGCGATTCGCCCGGCCGCCTGCGCCGCCGGCACCACCTCCTGCGCGCCCAGGTACGCCTCGCGCGGCGTCATCGCCAGCTCGCCCCACGGCGGCGGCGCCGCGAAGCTGGCCTGTGCGCCGCTCGGATCCGGCCCGACTCGCTCCGCGGCTGCGCGCAGCGCGCCGACGAGCCGCGCCGCCTCCGGCAGGCCGCGCTCGCCCATGCCGAACACCGCCACCAGCACGTTCTGGCCGTACAGCTCCAAGTTGATGTCGTCGATCTCGCGCAGCAGCGGCGCGAGCTCGTATCCGCTCGCGGCCACACCGCGCACGTCCACGGCTAGCCGCAACGGGTCATAAGCGAACACGCCGGGCCGTCCCGCCAGCCGATCGTCGAGCACGTCCAGCCCGTCGATCGCGCGGATCTGCTTCCGCGTCTGTGCCAGCGTCGCCATCGTCGCCCCGAGCAGCTCGCGTCCGTGCACCGCCGCCTGACGGCGCGCCGCGTCCAGCGACCCGCACAACAGCGAGTTCGGGCTCGTCGACTCCGTCAGCGTGACCGCGCGGTCAACCATGTCTTCGCCGATCAGCTCGCCCTCGCCGTGACCGAGATGCAGCATCGCCGACTGCGTGAGGCTGCCGACGATCTTGTGCGTGCTCGAGATCACGAGGTCGGCTCCCAGCGACAGCGCATGGTCCGGAAGCTGCTCGTGGAACGCCATGTGCGCGCCCCACGCCTCGTCGACGACCAGCGGGACGCCGCGCGCGTGCGCGACCGCCGCCAGCGCGCCCACGTCCGCCACAGCCCCGAAGTACGTCGGCGAGATCACCCACGCGGCAACCGCCTTGGGCGTCGCCGCGAGCGCGCGCTCGAGCGTCGCCGGTGACAGACAGTGAGCGATCCCCAGCTCGGGATCCAGCTCCGGCGCCGCGAACGTCGGGCGCAGGCCCGAGAGCACGAGCGAGTCGATCGCGCTCGAGTGCGCGTTGCGTTGGATCACCACCTCCTCGCCGTAGTGCGCGAGGGCGAGGCCCGCCGCCAAGTTGCCCTGTGAAGCGCCGTTGACGAGGAACCACGCACGCTTTGCTCCCCATGCCTCTGCCGCGAGGCGCTGCGCCTGCTCGAATGGCGTCGGGTCGACGCCGACGTCGATGCCGTGCGTGAGCGCCGGAATGTCGAGGCTCACGGCGCGCTCGCCGAACGCGCGCAGCATCCCCTCGTCCGCGCCCGCTCCGCCCTTGTGGCCAGGCACGTGCAGGCGCGCCGGCTTACGCTCGGCGTAGTCACACAGTGCGTCCAGGTACGGCGTCTGTCGCTGGCGCTCAGTTGTCACCTAGCGCTCACATTTGTGCCCGCCATGGAACCAAGGCGTGTCAACACTGAATCTTTCTACCAGCTTCGCTTGCCCAAGCCTAGAGCCGAGCTAACGTCACAGACGTCCTGCAGTAAACGGCCCGGCGGTGCGTCAACACCCCGGGCCCGGCACCGAGTTGCTCAGCCTCGATGCCCGTCGATTGTCGCGCAGCGCTGCGCTCGTCGCACCGCCGCGACCGATCGCGGACTCGACTCGCGCGCTCGGCGCCTCGAAACAGAGGAGACGAGATGCCGCGCCCAGGTAGACCGACGCACAACAAGCACCTCACTTTGCCTTCCGACGAGCTCGTGCTGGCAGCCGTCGAGCGGGCCGCACGCCACCAGGCCCGCGACACCCCGGCGGTGCCCGTGTGGGCGATCGTCGAACACCTCGCGATCCGCCGACGCTCAGCGGCAGCCCGACACGTGCGCGAGCGACTCCTCGCGATGTGCGAGGCCGGCTTGCTCGAGCGCGGACAGCGTCACAGCGTGCCCACATGGTCACTCACCGGCGCCGGGACCGCGCGTCTGCGGGCCGCGCGTAGCGCGAGCACGCTGCCGCCACTGCCGGAGTCGCCGCAGCACCGCGACTGGCGGAACGCGCACACAGCCGCGGTGCTGGAGATCGCGCGCTTCCGCGACAGCGTGCGCGAGCGGCTCACGCGCACGGCACAGCTGCTCGACGCCGAGCCACCACCGGACTCCGACGTATGGCTCGAGCTCGCCGAGGAACTGCAGCGCGGATGTCGGCGCCTCGCGTCGGCCACCCATTGCCTGCACGAGTGGGCCGAGCCGGACGACGGCCGTGCCGACGTCGACGATCGCTCCGAGTCAACCGACGCCGTGCTTGACTCACGCGAGCGCGCCCGTCGGCGCGCTCGTCGCGCGGGGCGACGCAATGTCCGCTTGTGGGATGACGGGCCGGCAAGCTAGCGCGCGGCGCTCGCGAGCGGTCACGGTTTTCCTGGACCGCGGCCCCGACACTAGGCGACCGGCAGCGGCGGCCCCACGGTTGCGCGCCTGTGCTCGGCAATCACCCGGAGCGCAAACGCTCCGGCGGGGTGCGCGCGGGCGCGCTCGACGAGCGCCGCCGTCGGCTCGTCGAGGATCTCGGGCTGCGGCAGAGCGATGCCGTATGTCGGCGGAACCACGACGGGCGCGCACATCGCCGCGAACGTGAGGTCGGCGGCGCCAAAGCGCTCGCCGCATAGATAGCTACGCCCGTCGTCGAGCAGCGTCGCGGCGTAGTCGAGCTCGCTCCACACCTGCGCCTCGTCCCCGACCTCGACGCCAGGGCGGATGTCGAGCACGTGGCGCACGAGACCCACGAAGAACGGTAGGCACGCGCGCATCGCGCGATCCTCCCAGCGCGGCACGCCCTGATTGTTGTAGCGCAGCATCAACTCTCGCTGGGCGAGCATGCGCACGTAGATCAGGCGTCGGCCGCTCGGCCCGAGCCGCTCGTCGAAGCGCCCGCACAGCGCCTCCACCTCGAGGCGCTCCCCGCGCGCGGCCGGGAACAGGCGATGCTCGCTCGCGGTGCGCTCGTCGACCCACGCGACGATCTCTGCCGAGTCGCCGATTGCGCGCTCGCCCGCCACGAGCACCGGCACCGTCACGCCGCCCCCGGCGCGCCTCGCCGCGAGCCGATGGATGCCCTGGACGTGACGCTCCTCGCGATACTCGAGGCCCGCGCGCTCGAGCGCCCATCGCGCCTTCTCGCAATAGTGGCTGATCGGGATCGTCAGGAGCCGTAGCATCCAAGCGCGAGTATGACCCTTTGCTAGGGTGGCGCGCGAGGTGGGGCGCTGACATCCAGCCAGGCCGGAGCCGGAGACGAGCGTTCGGGAGCGCGCGAGGGGCGCTTCGCGCGGGTGGCCGCGGCCGCGGGGCAATTCGAGGAGTGGCAGATCGCGCTGCACGGGCGCCGCGCCGTCTACAGGATCGCCGGCAGCGGCCCGCCGGTGGTGCTGATCCACGGCATGCTCAACTCCTCCAGCCACTGGCAGTCGGTGGCGCTCGAGCTCGCGCGCGATCACACCGTCGTCGCGCCAGACCTGATCGGGCACGGCGACTCGGCTGCGCCGCGCGGCGACTACTCGCTGGGGGCGCACGCGGCCAGCATCCGCGACCTGCTGGCGGCGATCGGGGTCGAGCGGGCGACGATCGTCGGCCACTCGCTCGGCGGCGGCGTCGCGATGCAGTTCTTCTACCAGTTCCCCCAGCGCGTCGAGCGGCTCGTGCTGATCTCCAGCGGCGGCCTCGGCCACGAGGTCAGCCCGATGCTGCGCACGGCCGCCGTGCCTGGCACATCGCTGCTGCTCTCGCTCACGATCAGCCCCCGCGCCGTCGACGGCCTCTACGGCCTCGGCCGCTCGCTGCGCGAGCGCGGCATCGGCGCCGGCGTCTACCTGCAGGCGGCGGCTCGCGCGCTGCGTCCGCTGCAGAGCGCCGACGCGCGCGGGGCTTTCCTGCACACGCTGCGCGCGGTGATCGACGTTCACGGACAGC
>JASLHP010000199.1 GCA_030149625.1 Solirubrobacteraceae bacterium | reverse complement strand
TCGACATCATCGTGCTGCTGCATGGTGACGGCCAGTATGCGCCGGAGTACCTCGAAGACCTCGTCGCGCCGCTGGAGCGCGCGGAATGCGACGCCGTCTTCGGCTCGAGGATGC
Source organism: Solirubrobacteraceae bacterium (assembly GCA_030149625.1). The sequence goes on along the minus strand of JASLHP010000199.1, from coordinate 6,126 downwards.
TGGTCAAAGGCGCCGCACGCAAAGGCGGCATGCCCCTTTACAAGTATGTCGGAAACAAGATCCTGACCCGATTCGAGAACAGGTTGCTGGGGTCGGACCTGAGCGAGTTTCACTCCGGTTACCGCGCCTACAGCGTGGCCGCGCTGTCGCACATACCGTTCGATCGCAATTCCGACGGATTCGACTTCGACACGCAAATCATCATCCAGATGATCGACGCGGGCAAGCGCATCGTCGAGGTTCCGATACCGACCTACTACGGCGATGAGATTTGCTACGTCGACGGCATGAAGTACGCCAAGGACGTGACGGGTGCCGTGCTTCGCTACCGGCTGGCGAAGCTCGGATTCGGCGCCGGCGAGATCGGAAGTGTCGGGGAGGAGTACCTGGTGAAGGACGGAGGGGACAGCTCGCATGAGCTCATCCTGCGGTGGTTGTCGCAAATGCCTCCGGCGAGGATCCTCGACCTTGGCTGCTCCAGCGGTCTGCTGTCCGATCGCGTACGGGCCCTCGGCCACGAGGTCACAGGCGTCGACATCCACGAGCTTTCCGCTGTCGGCGACCGTGTCGACCGCTTCATCCAAGGAGACCTCGACAGGGGGCTCCCACGCGAGCTCGAGGCCGACGGCCCGTTCGACGTGGTGCTGGCGGCGGACGTACTCGAGCACGTCCGCACCCCGGAGTTGGTGCTCGCTCAGTGTCGCGACGTGCTGGCCCCACGCGGGGTCCTGGTCGCGTCGGTCCCGAACTTCGGTCACTGGTGGGCGCGCGGACGCACGGCCCTCGGTCTCTTCGACTACGACCAGCGCGGAATCTTCGACAGCGGCCACATCCGCTTCTTCACCCGCAAAGGCCTCCTGCGGCGGCTGCGCGCCGCCGGCTTCGTGATCGTGCGCGACGAGGCGACGTGTCTGCCGTTCACCGCGCTGACTCACAGGGACGGCATCGTCGTGCGCGCGGCGCGCACGGCCGACCGTCTCGCGGTGAATCTTCGTCCCACGCTCTTCGGCTACCAGATCGTGTGTCAGTGCGAGGTCCGCCCAGCCGCTGTCGATGCGCTCGAGGAGAGCCGCTCGTCGACGGCTTCGGAGTCTGGATGGCGGCTCCGTCGCGCGCCTCGTGCCAAGCACGAGACGCCGCACGCGTCCGTCCGAGCGCGGTGACGAGCCGATGACGCGCACGCGTCTGTTGCTTGCCTTGATCTTTGCCGCGGCGGTCGGGGTGCGATTCGCATACGTGCCTGCGCACCGCCCGCAACAACAAGCGGAAGCCTCCGTCGACGCAGGGGAGATCGCCCGTGCCATTCTCGCCGACGGACGCTGGCTCGAAGTCAACAATCGCGCGCTGGCGCTGATGGTGGAAACGGGCGATCGCGACAGGCGACTCGTCGATCCGAGCGAATTGAACTTCACCGCGGCGGACGCGAACCCGCAGTGGCAGCCGTTTGTAGAGGTGGAGGTCGGGACCGGCCTGATGCTCGCGGGCGTATGGGATCTCACCGGGAGCGAGCGGTATTGGTATGGCGAGCTATTGGAGATAGCCGTCGACTCGCTGATGGTGCTGTTCGTATACCGAATTGTGTTGCTGCTGTTCAAACGGCGTCGCGCGGCACTGACCGCCGCCGCGCTGTACGCGCTCTACCCGCCGATCGCTCAGCACGCGGCGCTCGTCACACCCGACATCTGGGCCGTCGACTTCACGATCGCGATCGTCGCCATCTACCTCGAGGCGCTGCGCTCCCGCGCCCACAAACTGCGTCTGCTGCTGCTGTGCGGGGCGACGGTCGGTGTAGGCATGTACTTTCGTCCCAACCTCCTGGCGCTGGTGCCACTGCTCGCGCTGGCGAGCGCCCCTAAAGGCGAGCGGTGGCGATATCTGCGTGGTGTGGTACTTGTCTGCGTGGTCGCCGTGCTGGTTGTTTCCCCGTGGACGATGATCAACTACGTCAACTTCCATCGCTTCATCCCCACTCGCATGGGCCTCGGCCTGACATTGTGGATCGGCCTATCGGAAGTCCACAACGATTATGGCGTGGACGGGAACGAGAACGTGATCCGGGAACAGGTGCACAGAGTGCGACCCGATCTCGTATATGACTCGCCGGAATATGACGATTACCTGCGTGGAAAGGCGCTACGCCTGATCGAGCGCCATCCCCTGTATTACGCGAAGCTCGTCGCGCGCCGCGTAGTGCTCTCCACCGTGGGCGAGTACGAATCGGGCTGGATGCACGCAGACGGCGAATCGCCGTTCCTCTACCGAAAGCGAACCGGGCAGGGCATCGTCTCCTATCTGGTGAATCGTCCCTTCGACGTCCTCGAGGATGCGCTGCAGCCGATCGTGTTCATGCTGGCGATGGCCGGCCTCATGCTCACGTGGCGAGGACGGCGGCGTGAGCACGCCGTCTTGATGATCGTCGTGCTCGCGACGCTGGTGCCGTATTGGCTCATCCACTCCGAGACGAGGTACGTGCTGCCGGCGTCGCTCGCCTACATCATCTGGATCGCGGTCGGAGCGGACGTGCTCACGGAGCGCGTGTCGGCGCGAGCCGGCGCCCGCTCGGCACGCGCGAAGACGATCGGATGGCATTCGAGCACACGGCCGTCGACGCAGCCCGCTTCGCGGCGCACATAACCCCGCGCGCAAGCGCTCACGATCGCCGGCTCGCACCCACGGCCGGCTCGTCTCGTCAAGCGCTGCTCGCGGCGATGATCATCCCCGCGCCGACGGTCCAGTTGCGCGACTCGTCGATCAGGATGAAGCTGCCGGTACGGCGGTTGCTCGCGTAAGGGTCGAACACGAGCGGCGCGCTCGTGCGCAGGCGCACGCGCCCGATGTCGTTGAGCGCGAGCTCGGTAGGCGCTGGAATGCGCTCGAGCGTGTGCACGTCGAGCAGGTCCCCGACCGTCTCGATCGCCGCGACCGCGCTGTGCGAGGTCTGCTTGATCGCATAGCGCGCGCCCGGACGCAACGGCTCGTCGGTCATCCAGCAGATGTCCGCGTCGAACTCGCGTGCCACCACCGGCGGCTCGTCGGGGTGACAGATCAGCTCGCCGCGCGAGACGTCGAGCTGATCCTCGAGGCGCAGCGTCAGCGACATCGGCGCCATCGCCTCCTCGAGCTCGCCGTCGTAGGTGTCGATCGCGGCGATCCGCGTGCGACCGCCGCCGGGCAGCACCGCGACCTCGTCGCCGCGGCGCAGCGCGCCGCTCGCGAGCTGGCCCGAGTAGCCGCGGTAGTCGGCGCCGTTGCCGTTCGCGTTCGCCGGGCGGATCACCCACTGCACGGGGAAGCGCGCCGGGCGCTCGTCGGGGTGATCGTAGGCGACCTCCACCTGCTCGAGCAGCTCCAGCAGCACGGGGCCCTCGTACCAGGCCATGTTCTGAGAGCGCTCGACGACGTTGTCGCCGGCGAGCGCGGACATCGGTATGTAGGAGGTCTCGATGTTGCGCGGGTTCTTGCCGCCGCGCAGCTTGCGCGCGAACTCCTCGAACTCCTCGACGAGCTCCTCGTAGCGCGCCTGCGAGTAGTCGACCAGGTCCATCTTGTTGATCGCGACGAACATCTGCGGGATGCCCAGCAGGGCGCTGAGGAACGCGTGGCGCTTGGACTGCTCGAGCACGCCCCTGCGCGCGTCGATCAGCACCACCGACACGTCCGCGGTGGACGCGCCGGTGACCATGTTGCGCGTGTACTGGCGGTGACCGGGGCAGTCGGCGATGATGAAGCGCCGTGTCGCCGTCGCGAAGTAGCGGTAGGCGACGTCGATCGTGATGCCCTGCTCGCGCTCCGCGCGCAGCCCGTCGGTCAGCAGCGCCAGATCGAGCGTGCCCTCGCCGCCGCGGCGCTCCGAAGCCTGCGCCACCTGCGCGAGCTGGTCCTCGAACACCTGCTTGGAGTCGTACAGCAGCCGGCCGATCAGCGTGCTCTTGCCATCGTCCACGGAGCCCGCCGTGGTGAAGCGGAGAAGGTCCAGTGTCATCGCGGCTAGCGCCTGAGATGTTCGTGAGTCGAGCCAGACGAGGATCGCGAAGTGCTCACGACCATCTCAGAAGTAACCGGCCTTCTTGCGATCCTCCATCGCCGCCTCCGACACGCGGTCGTCGGCGCGCGTCTCGCCGCGCTCAGTGATGCGCGTCGCCGCGATCTCGAGCACTACCTCCTCGAGCGTCGCCGCGAGCGAGCGCACGCCGCCGGTGCAGCTCATGTCGCCGACGGTGCGGTAGCGCACGGTCTCGGTGAAGATCTCCTCACCCTCGATCAGCTCGGTGCCCTCGCGCCACGCGTAGAGCATGTCGTCGCGCTCGAACACCTGGCGCTCGTGCGCGAAGTAGATCGACGGCACCTCCAGGCGCTCCTGGTCGATGTACTCCCACACGTCGAGCTCGGTCCAGTTCGAGAGCGGGAACACGCGCACGTTCTCGCCCTTCTTGATGCGCCCGTTGTACAGGTTCCACAGCTCCGGGCGCTGGTTCTTGGGGTCCCACTGGCCGAAGTCGTCGCGGAAGGAGAACACGCGCTCCTTCGCCCTGGCGCGCTCCTCGTCACGCCGCGCGCCGCCGAACGCCGCGTCGAAGCCGTGCTCCGCGATCGCGTCCAGCAGCGTCACCGTCTGCAGCTTGTTGCGCGACGCGCGCGGCCCCGTCTCCTCGACGACGCGGCCCTTGTCGATCGAGTCCTGCACGCTCGCGACGATCAGCCGCTCGCCGAGTTCCGCCACCCGGCGGTCGCGATACTCGATCACCTCGGGGAAGTTGTGGCCCGTGTCGACGTGCATCAGCGGGAACGGGAACGGTGCCGGGCGAAACGCCTTCTCCGCGAGGCGCAGCAGCACGATCGAGTCCTTGCCGCCGCTGAACAGCAGCACCGGCCGCTCGAATTCGGCGGCGACCTCGCGCATCACATGGATCGCCTCGGACTCGAGCGCACGCAGGTGGCTCAGCTGGGGACGCGTCGAGACGCTCATCGTCGGACCTCCAGTCCTCGCGTGTTCCTGGTCACGGCTCGACGATCTCCACGTGCAAGCCGCACTCCGTCTTGTCCGTGCCCGCCCAGCGGCCCTCGCGCCCGGCGCCCGGTCGCGTGCACGGAGCGCAGCCGATCGACTCGTAGCCCTGGTCGTGCAGCGGGTTGTAGGGCAGGTCGCGCTCGTGAATGCGCCGCCACAGGTCCTTGTCGGTCCAGTGCGCGAGCGGGTTGTACTTCCACAGGTCGCGTTTGGCGTCGCGTTCGATCAGCTCGGTGTGCGCCCGCGTGGGGCCCTGCTCGCGGCGGATGCCCGTGATCCAGCCCTCGGCGCCCGCGAGCGAACTCTCCAACGCCTGCACCTTCGCGATCGAGCAGCAGTGCTCGGGGCCGCTCCAAGGATTCTCGCGGTTGCTCGCGTCCTGCACCTCGATCTCGACGCCGAAGCGCTGCTCGAACGCGCGCCACGTCTCGAGCGTCTCGGGAAACAGCACGCCGGTGTCGATCGTGACGATACGCACGGCCTGGGCGGTGGCGGGGTGCGTGCTGGACATTTCCTCGTTCAGGCGCAGCAGCTCGTCGATCAGCACTGACTCCTCCTTCTGGAAGGAGCACAGCAGCACGGCGCGCTCGCCGTGGCGAGCGGCCTCGCGCAGCGTGTGAGTGAGGCTGAATGCGGGATCGATTGGGGTGCTCACCGGCTCTATGTGGGTGGTCAGCTGGGGCATTTGGTCTGGTCGTCTCGTTTCATGGAAGTCTTGAGGTTGTACCGCGTCCTTGCCCTATACCGCGCACTCTCCCTCGCCGCGCTGAACTTCGAATGGCACGTCTCGGTTCCAGTCGATGAACTGGTTCATCGACTCCAGCGAGAAGTCCACCGGCATCGACAGGTCCTTCACGAGCGCCTCGAGCTCGGCGGTGCCGACGCGCTGCGCGAACGCGCCCCAGGCCTCCCCGTCTTCGCGGCTCGACTCGTAGTGGCGAATCCAGCGTTCGATCGCCTCCGGTATGCGCTTTGCCGGCAGGCGCAGCTTCAGCCGCGTGCCGAACGTCACCGGCGCGCCTTCGTAGACGCCGCCCACGTGCGGGATGTAGGCGGGGATCGTGTGCTCGCCGACTTTGATGGACGCGCCGTAGAAGCCGATGTCGGCGACGTGGTGC
>JASLHP010000181.1 GCA_030149625.1 Solirubrobacteraceae bacterium | reverse complement strand
CTTGGAGACGGCCTGCACGCTCACCGGGAACGGCTCCGCGAGCTCGTTGACGGTGACCTCGCCGTCCCGCGCGAGCCGGACGAGTATCGCGCGGCGCGTAGGGTCGGCGAGCGCGGCGAACGTCGCGCTCAGCTGGTCGTGGTCGGTCTGTGTCGGCATTCAACCAAACAGTTTATCAACTGATCGGTTGAATATGTGGGACTCCCGCGTCGGCTCCCGACTACGAAGGCGCCCCCAAGCCGTTGTCCGGATCCCGCAGCGCGGCAAGCGCGCTCGCGTACAGGCGCCGCTTGATCGCGCCGAACGTCGCGGGATCCTTCGACGCGAGCGCCGCGGCACGCTCGATCGCCGTATCCAGCACGAGATCCTCCGCGGCCGCCTCGTCGACGATCCCGGCCGCGGCCGCGTCCGCTCCCCCGTAGCGCCGGCCCGTGGTCATCGCCTCGTGCGCGATTCGGGCCGGCAGACGCGCGGCGATCAGCGCGTTCATGCCCACGGTGAACGGGATACCGATGTCGACCTCCGGCAGGCAGAAGAAGCCTCGATCGGCTCGCATCACGCGCTGGTCGTGCGCCAGCGCGAGCATCGCGCCGGCGGCAAAGACGTGACCCTGCACCGCCGCGATCGCCGGAACGTCGAGCTCGAGCACGCGCGCGAGCAGGCCGTGCACTCTGGGCACGAACACCGCGATCTGCTCCTGGTTCGCCGCCATCCAATCTAGGTCCAGCCCGTTGGACCAGAACTTGCCGGTGGCCTTGGTGACGAGCGCACGTGGCGCAGGCGCTGCCTGGACCTCGTCGAGATGGCGTTCGACGACGTCGAGGAACGTGGCGTTGAAACGGTTCTCGCCGTCGCCGAGGTCGAGCACGAACACGTCGCCCGCGCGCGTGAGCGTCGGCACCGATTGGCTTTCTGGAGTGGCGCTCAAGATCTACCCCTCCACGCCGGGGAATCCCGCGACAAGCCCGAGCCGACGGGCGCTTCGCTCGCTCATCTGTGTCGCCTCCTCGCTAGACCGGGGCCAAGCCAAGCGCTCACGCCCTCGCCGGAAACCCTACCCGCCGGGGCGCCGCTGCCGTGTGCTACCTTGCAGCCCACATCCGCAACCATTGGTTGCATATCGAACGGAGGAGCCGAGCGTGGCCGCTGACAGCGTCGAACGAGAGATCCTGATCGAGGCGAGCCCTGAGGTCGTGTGGGGCGTGATCACCGAACCCGAGCAGATCAGACGCTGGTTCAGCGACGAGGCGGAGCTCGAGGCGCGCGCCGGTGCGAACGGCACGCTCACGTGGACGCCCGGGGGCCGCGGCAAACACAAGCGGCTGGACCTGATCGTGCCGATCAAGGTCGTGGAGGCCGAGCCATTCCGCCGTTTCGCCTTTCGCTGGAACCATCCGCAGGGCGCGCAACCGGATCAGGGCAACTCGGCGCTGGTCGAGTTCAGCCTCCTCGAGGAGGCCGGCGGCACGCGCCTGCGGGTGCTCGAGAGCGGCATCGACGCCGTGACGAACGACGAGCGGGACAAGATCGAATACCGCGAAGACCACGACCAGGGCTGGGAGCGGCATCTCGGCGAAATGCTCGACTACGTCGCCGCGAAGCCGCGCGGCGCGGCGCGGCGCGGCGATGACGACAGCCATCGCTGAGGACGACGCGCTGTGGGCGGCCGTGGCCGATCCCACGCGCCGGCGTGTGCTCGACGCGCTGCTCGAGCAGGGCGAGGCGACCCCGACGACGCTCGCGCAGGCGCTCCCGGTCACCCGGCAGGCCGTCGCCAAGCACCTGGCCGTGTTGAACCGTGTCGGCCTGGTCGCGGGACAGCGAAGCGGCCGTGAAGTGCGCTACGTGGTCCGGCCCGCGCGGCTGGACGACGCCGCCGAAGCGATGGCTCACGTGGCGGCGCAGTGGGACCGGCGCCTAGCGCGGATCAAGCGGCTCGCCGAGTCCGTGCAGGCACAAGACAGAAGCTATCCAAACACCGACGAGGAGGGACGATGACCGATCACAGGACCGGAACTCACGAGCAGTGGCTGTCAGCGCGGCTCGAGCTGCTCGACGCCGAGAAGCAGCTGACGCGGCGCGGCGACGAGCTGGCCCGGATGCGACAGGAGCTGCCATGGGTGCCGATCGAGAAGCAGTACCTGTTCGAGACGGATGACGGCACCGCGTCGCTCGCCGAGCTCTTCAAAGGCCGCTCGCAACTGATCGTCTACCACTTCATGTTCGGACCCGACTTCACCGCCGGGTGTCCGTCGTGCTCGGCGATCGCGGATGGCTTCTCCGGCTCGGTCGTGCACCTTCTCAATCACGACGTCGCGTTCACGGCTGTGTCGCGAGCGCCGCTGGCGAAGCTGCAGGACTACAAGCGACGGATGGGCTGGAGCTTTCCGTGGGCGTCTTCGTTCGACAGCGATTTCAACTACGACTTCCACACGTCGCACACCGAGCAGGAATGGCAGTCAGGCGCCGTGGATTACAACTTTCGCACCGCCGACTTCCGGCCCTCGGAGAAAAGCCCCGGGCTGATCGAGATCGCATCGGGCGCCGGCACCGATCCCGTGACCTTCAGAAAAGAGGGACCCGGCATGAGCGCGTTCGCGCTCGAGGACGGCGTGGTGTTCCACACCTACTCGGCTTACGGACGCGGCGTCGACGGCCTCTGGGGCATGTACTCGTGGCTCGACCGCGCCCCGCTGGGGCGCAACGAGAGCGGCATCTGGTGGCGCCGGCACGACGAGTACGCAGAAGCGTGAGCCGGCATCACGTCACGTGCGCAGCCCGCTCGACTTGGAACGCGGCGATCGCGTCGGCCAGACGCTCGGGCTCGTCGTGGGGAACGAAGGTGCGGCCATGCTCGATCTCCACGAGCCGGGCGTCGGCGAAAGCGTCGCGTAGTCGCCTGGCGTAGTCGAGCTTGAAGAACCGATCGCCTGCCCCCCAGACCAGCAGCGCCGGCCCAGCGAAGCTCGCGAGGTTGGCCGAAGCGGCGTTGAGATCGTTGGGGTCCACCTTCTGCGCGAAGCGAGCTACGTCCTCACGGATCGCCGCGTCGCTCAGGCACGGCTCGACCCACGCTCGTGTCTGGTCGGCGTCGAGCGGCGTGTTCACGAGCAACCCGAAGCCCGCGGGCGAGTGCCGGACGGCGCTAGCCCGCATCGGCGCCAGCAGCGTGCGAATCATGCGCGGGCTGCGGAACGCCTTGAACAGCTGGTCGAACGGCGCCGGCGGGAAGTTGGTGAACGCGTCGCAGTTGGTCAACACGACGCGCCCGACGCGCGACGCGTCGCAGTCGAGCAGAAACTGACACAGCGCGCCGCCGGTGTCGTTGCCGACGAGCGTCACGTCGTCGAGCTCCAGCGCCTCGATGAAAGCGACGATCTGGCGGGCGATGCCGCGGGGAGATTGATCGGCCTGAGCACCGAGAGGAATCGTGTGCGAGCCCAGCGGCAGGTCGGGCGCATAGCTGCGAACTCCGGCGGTCGCGAGCGCGTCCGCGGTCTTCGACCACAGCGTGGCGTTGACGAGGAATCCGTGCACGAACACTACGGGCGGCGCCGCGGCCCGCGGCGGGCCGGCGACGCGATAGCTCACGCTGCCGTGGGACAGATCGACAGTAGGCATTGTCTGCTCCTTGCTCTAATTTGCGTACACTCTGCACGCAACATACATACTGTCTGTATGCAAGTCAAGCGCCGATCCCAAAATGACCGCTCCGCCGCCACCCGCGCCGCCCTCGTAGCGGCCGCGCGACCGCTGTTTGCGGCGCACGGGTTCGGTGGCGTGGGCACCGAGACGATCGTCCGCGCCGCCGGGGTCACCAGGGGCGCGCTCTACCACCAGTTCGCCGACAAGGCGGGGCTGTTCGAGGCGGTCTACGAGACGATCGAGGAGGACCTCGTCCGCCGCCTCGACGAGCTGATCGCCGCGGCCGGGGCAACCGATCCGATCGAGGTGATGATCCTCGGCGCGGGCGCCTGGCTGGACGCGTGCGGCGAGCAGGAGGTCCAGCAGATCGTGCTGCTCGACGGGCCGGCCGTGCTCGGATGGCAGCGCTGGCGAGAGATCGGCATGCGCTACAGCCTCGGCCTGATCGAAGGTCTCCTCACCCATGCGATCGAGGTCGGACGGATCCCGCCCCAGCCCGCGCGCGCCCTAGCCCACGTGCTCGTGGGAGCGCTCGACGAGGCCGGGCTGTATGTGGCCCGCTCCGAGGATCAGGCCGCCGCAAGCGGGCAGATGCGGACCGTCATCGCCACGCTTTTGTCAGGGCTCACGGGGGACTGATCGCGCGGCCTGGCTCTGCGTGGGCGGCCACGACGCGCAGATCGGCGCCATCGCGAGCAGGCCCGTGGGGCAACGCCGAACGTCGCGCGGCAGACGCGACTGAAGTGCGCCAGATCGCTGAACCCGGCGGCGTGCGCGGCCTCGGTGAGGGACCGGCTCTCCCAGACGTGCTCGGCGCCGCGTCGCAGCCGCAACCACAGCACGAACCGGCGAAACGGGATGCCGACCTGCGCGGAGAACAGCTGCGTCAGCCGCGACGGAGAGATGTTCGCGGCGCGGGCGGCCTGCACGAGCCGGGGAGAATGGTCGAGTGACGCATCGAGATACGCGAGCGCATCGATCACCGGCTCTGACAGCGATGGAGCCGGTGGCCGCGCCGGTTGCGGCGCGTGGTGTGAGTGGCGATCCGAGGAGCCGCCCTGGCCGACATACGACAGTAGGCCCGGCTGCCCCAGAAAGCGCCCCGCCCATGGCCGCACGAGGGTCGTCTCGCGATCGCGCTCGTCGCCCTCTCGCGTCATCTTCAGCTGATAGAGGCTACGGTGACCCGCCGCGCGCGGGCCGAGCATCGCGGGGCTTGCGCAGCGAGCGCCAGACGACGCCGAGATGCAGCGCCATCTTCGGCCCGACGACGAGCGCGTCGACGGTCAACGCTAGCCATGGGCGCACGAACGGCCTGATCCGCTGGATACGTCCGTCCTCGGCGAGCTCGAACATGGTCACGTCGTAGCGGTGCGCCAGCCCGACCCGCGACTCGCCAAGCGTCACACACCGATTGCCATCGCGTAGCGGCGCCTGCCAGCTGACGCCGCGCAGGCTGCCGTAAACAACCCGCAGCAACACGCGCAGATCCTCCCGGCCGCGGAACACCATTCGCCCCGACAGTGGCGAGATCAGCTCGGGCTCGTCCGCCAGCGTGTCGATCAGGGCGTCGATATCGTTTGACCGCGCGGCGGCCAGGTACCGGTCGATCGCGTCTCCAACGCCAAGGTCCGCCATCGGCAAGCGAGCTTAACGCGCCGGCCGCGCGTTGACTTGAACGTTACGGCCGACCTTTGCGCTTGCCTGGTGGCGCCGAAGGCGCATCCGCCGATGGCGGGCTGACCAGACCGAGGGTCCGCCGCAGGAACTCGACCTCGTCCGCCACGACGCGCTCGTGCTCGGGACCGTCGTAGATGTCGAAGTGGTCGACCCCGGGGTAGGTGCGCAGCTCGCCGTATCGAGCCCTCCTCGCGGCCCGGATCGCCGGTCCCGGCCGGGCCACCCGATCGGCCTCTCCGACGCAGACGAGCCACGGGCAGTGCAGCCGGCGAGCGTGGCGAACCGGACGGTAGGGGCGGCCGAGCAGCCAGCGCGAGGAGACGCGGTCGCGCCAGCGGCTGTCCTCGCCAATCGAGACGACGTGCAGCCAACCCTCCTGACCGCCCGGGGCGTTGATGAATGCTGGCTCGTTCGGCTGGCCGATCGCGCGCAGGTGGCGGCCTCTGACCGCGGCCGCGAGCATCCGCAGGTTGGTGCGCGACGAGGCGCGATGCGCCTGGGCGAGCATGTCCAGGAACGGGACCTGGCTGACCACGGCGGCGATTCCCTTGTCCGCGGCGGCCGCGGCGAGAGCATTCCCTCCGCCCATCGAGGAGCCAAAGGTCGCGACCCGGTCGGGGTCAATGCCGGGAAGGGAGCGCGCGAAGGCAATCGCCGCCGCCCAGTCCTCGAGCTGGCGGCGGGGGTAGAAGAGGTCAGGCTCGCCTTCGCTGTCGCCGAAGCCGCGATGGTCGAAGACGAGCGCCGCGATGCCGGTCTCGGCGAACCGCTCGGCGAACGGTCCGAGACCATCCCGGCGGGTACCCGAGAGGCCGTGAGCCATCACGACAATCGGCGCCTTCCCCGCGGTGCCGCGGGCAGGATACAGCCATGCCGCACAGTGCTCGGAGTTCGACCGGAAGCTGAGATCCTGACGTCGCGTCGAGTCTGGCGGGTGGGCCGTTTCGCTGTGCATCCGATCTCCCCTCGGTCATGGCTGCTTTGGGGCAGCGTGACAGGCCACGGCGCCAATGTCTGGCTGAAATCAGACCGGGCAGTCAGCGCGGCAACCACTCCGAGGAGCCTGAGATGCCTGTTGCCACCCGAGACTCGCGTCTCCGATGTCCCGACACGTCAGTGGAGAGGGTCGTACGTTGCGCAAACCCCGTGGTCGTGTGCGCTCCGCGTCTGTCTTTGGCGTAGCCGTCTCGCGACGGTCGCAAGATCAAGCAGCGACGGTTCCGGCTGTGTGATGCGGAGCCGGCCAAGACGCGCCTCTCTCACGAAGATCATCCGCGTATGCGGCGAGCCGACTGTGCGCTCAGCTTGGTCGGCGATGTCTAGGCCGAGCCGTTCCCATTGTCACGGCGATCGCTGCCCCACCAGCAAGCTTCACACCATACCGGTGGCTCTGGCCGACAACTATGAGCATCCCGCGAGCGCGATCGGGCTCGCGGACCTCGCCCAGACGGCAGTGAGACTTGTCGATCGCTCGTCGCGCGGCCTTCAACGTGTCCCCTTTTAGCGCCGGCACGATGCAGGACGGCACGTGTGATGCCGCTTCCTCCCGCCGTTTGAGCACGGCCTCTTCTGGTTCTTGATGTTCACGCGCATGCTGCTGACGTTCTGCTTCGACCCTGGCGACGCTGCGTTCGGCTTCTTGCTTGGTTTGTTCGAGCTCGCACGGGGATGACGGCGTGCCTC
>JASLHP010000153.1 GCA_030149625.1 Solirubrobacteraceae bacterium | reverse complement strand
GCGCCTGAGCCGCCCAGCCTCGGTGCCGTCGTCGGATGCTGCCATACGGTCGGATTCCGACTCGACATCGAACACAAGCCCAGCTCCTGACATCAAACGCCGCTTACTTGAGCTAAGCATACGCTTAGCCCGCGGCGCGCGTCAAACGCGAGACCTCGTTGGTCACGCCTCGCCAGATGGCAAACGCGGCCCTCGCTCTAGCCGCGGCCCTCACTCCTGTAGCGCGAGCGCCGCCGGTACCGACGCGGCGCGGTAGCCGGGTATCGCGAGGATCGCGAGCGCAGCGGCGGGCACCAGCGCGAGGCTCCACAACAGCGCCAGCGGCGTCACGGTGTGCACGACCGGGAAATCGATGACGCTCGCGAGTGCGCGATCGGCCATCTGCTGTCCGTAGACGCCGAAGAGCGCGCCGGCCGTGCAGCCGACGCCGACCAGCAGCAAGCTCTCGAGCAGGATCGTGTGCCATAGCTCGGCGCGCGTGAGCCCCTCGAGCTTGAGCTTGGCGAGGCGGGGCCGTCGCTGCCAGACCATCGCGCCCATCGCGGCTGCCATCGCGAGCGCCGCGAGGATCGGGATCAGCGCGGCGATTTGGGTGAGGCGCGCGAGCGCCTGGCGGTCGAGCGCCTGCTGCTTGGCGGCATGCTGAGTCGCGGTTTCGACCACGAGTCCCGAGTGTCCGGGCGGGCCGAGCGCACGACTCATCTCGTGCGTCATCTGCTGCGCTGAGACGTCGCGGTCGAGCAGGACGCCGTAGGCGCTCACCGCATCGCTCCCCCAGGCGCGCGCGTAATCGCCGGCGTTCATGACGATCGCGCCAGGCGCCCAGCCGATGTTGGTCGACAGTGCCGCTACGCGGAAGCTCGTAGGCTCGGGCGAGGGCAGCGTGAACGCTTGGCCGATGTGCAGGTGCTGTTCGTCGGCGAGCCCTCGCGAGAGCACGATCCAGCCGCCGGCGCGTACGCGCCGTTCCGCCAGGCGCGGGTCGCCGCGCACGATCTGTCCGGGTGGCAAAAGCGGTGTGGAACGGGGCGAGGGAGCGATTACGAGCGTGCGTCGCGTGCCGTAATTCAGCAGCCCGCCGCGGTAGAGGCTGACCGCGCGTACGCCCGGGAGCCGCTCGAGCGTGGCCGCTTGCGCGGGCGCGAAGGGAGCCATTCTGAGCAGGTCGTAGCCGCCGCTGGGAGCGACCCACACCTGGGCGGAAGCGTTCATGTCGCGTGCGGCGTCGCCGAGCCCGGCGAGCAGATCGTCGTGCGCGCCGCGGATCGCGACGCTGCCGAAGACCGCGACCGCGCCGGTTGCCGTGATTGCCACGGCCCGCAGTCGCGCCGCGCTCAGCTCCATGACCGCGATGTGCGCCACGGGGCTGACGACCGTGCGCGCAAGTCGTCCGACGAGCGCGAGCGCCGTCGCGAGCATCAGCGGCAGCACGAGCAGCAGCGCTGCGACGAGCAGGACCATGGCGGGGATCGAGGCATCCGGCGCGAGCGCGAGCAGCGCGCTCGCGGCGGCGAGGCTCGCGAGGCCGGCGAGTGCCTGGCGCCATTCCGAGCGCGCGTCGGCCGATTCCCGCGGCTCTGCGATTGCCGCGAGTGGATCGCGCGAGAGGATGTCGCGCAGCGGGCTCAGCACCGCCACGAGCGCGGCCAGCATCCCTCCGCCGGCGGCCAGCACGATCGTCTGTGCGCTCACGACCCGCTGCGTGCCGACGGCGAAGGCGAGCGACAGGAAAGCCGGTTCAGAGCGAAACAGCTGCGTCGAGAGCTCCTCACCGAGGGCAAGGCCGATGAGACAGGCGCTCGCACCCAGCGCGAGCCCGTCGAGCAGCATCACAGCGATGACCGTCCTGGGCGTATAGCCATCGCAGCGCAGATCGGCGATCAGCCGCCGCCGCTGCGGGACCGTGAGCAGCGTGGCGTTGAACGCGAACAGGAACCCGACGAGCGCGCTGATGACCGAGAACAGGGTCGTCGACTGGTTGCTCGCGGTCGCGGCCTGCGCGAACAGCCTTTCGTCATAGCCGATGCCCTCCACGTCGATCCGGCCGGCGGCTGCGAGCGTCCTCAAGCTCGCTCGCACCCGGGCTCGAGCTGCTCGGGCCGGCGCCACGAGGATGCGGCTCACGCGAGCGCGCAGTCCGGTCGCTTCCTGCGCGAAGGACAGCGGCGCGAGCGCCACGGGGCTGGCGACGAGCGCGCCGATCTGTTCTCGGTGAAGTTGTGCGTAGAGCGGCGCGTATTCGACGTGTCCGGCCAGCTGCAGCTCGACTTCCTGGCCGAACTTCGTGACGCCCAGCGTGTGAGCCAGCGGCGCCGGCAGCACGACAGCGCCGATGCCGCCGAACGGGGAGAGCGCGCTGCTGCGCACGAGTGAGCCGCCGAGCGCGGACAGGCTCTTGTCGGCGCCGATCAGCTCGACCGACTCGCGGCCACGCGGTCCGATCGCGTTCGCGCCGGCTTCGAGGATCGGCGCCGCGACGCGCACGCCGGGGATGTGGCGCACCTGCACGAGCACGCTCTGGGGGAAGCCCTCGGCGCCGCGCGCGACGAGTTGCAGCGTCGCGTCGCCGACGATCCCTCGCGAGAGCTGCGCCGCGGAGCTCCCGAGGCTCGTGCTCGCCACCTGCGAGGCGAACAGCAGCGCGACCCCCGTAGCGATGCCGGCGACCGCGAGGCACTCCTGCACGGCGCGGGCGCGCAACCGCACGCGATACAGGCGCAGCACGTTGGCTGGCCGCATCGCCGTCCGTCCCTCAGGCGCCGGCGGCGGTCAGCTGCGTGTGCGCCGGGTCCAGCTCATACGGGGACAGCGTCCCGTCGCGCAGGGCCAAGACCTCATCGGCGTACACGGCCGCGATCGGATCGTGGCTGACGAGTACGACCGCGACGTCGCGCTCGCGGCACAGCTCGCGCAGCAGCTCGAGCACTTCGCGTCCGCGCTGGCTGTCGAGGCTGCCGGTCGGCTCGTCCGCGAGCAGCAGGCGTGGCTTGGTGGAGAGCGCGCGGGCGATCATCACGCGCTGGCGCTCGCCCATCGAGAGTGTCTCCGCGCGATGCGCCAGCCGCTCGCCGAGCCCGAGGCGCTCGAGCAGCGGCGTGATCTCACGTCGTGCCTCGCGCCAGCGCAGCGTCTTCAAGAGCTTCAGCAGCGAGTTGTCGATCGCGCTGACGCCCGGCAGCAGGTCGAAGTTCTGGCGGATGAAGCCGAGCTCGGAGAGGCGAAAGCGCGAGGCATCGCGCTCGCTCAGCGACGACACGTCGCGGCCGCCAATCTTGATCGTTCCGGATGTCGGCCGAAGCAGCATCGCGATCAGCGACAGCAGCGTCGTCTTGCCCGATCCGCTTGGCCCATACAGCGCGAGCATCTCGCCCGCGGCGACGTCCAGCGACACGCCGTCGACGGCGCGCACCGGCTCCCCGTCGATCGTGGGGTAGTGCTTGATCAGATCGCGCAACTCGAGCATCGCTGAGCCGTCTCCTGTCAATCCGAGAATCTGCCGCTTACGCGCACGGTGATCGCCTCGTTCGACTGCGCGATCGTGCCGCTGAAGCTGAGGCCTGAGCCCTGGGCGTGCGCGTAGCTTCCGGAGCCATGCTCGACCGACACCGATCCGTCGAAGCTGGCGGCCGTTTCGCCCTTGCGATAGCTCGCCGATCCGTGGCCGGTGATCGAGCCGCCGGCGGGATAGATCGTGACTTCGGCGGTGACGCGGCTACTCGAGACGATCTTCAGCTGCACGCTGATCGTGCCTTTGATCGTGCCTGAAGCGGTGCCCCGCTCGTTGAGTGTGAAGCCGTGCTTGCTGATCAGGTGCAGCTGCCCGAGCTCGTTGACGGAGACCGTTCCGGCGTCGTGCGCGGACGTGCTCTTCGCGCCGTCGGCGACGAATGGCGTGGCTGCCGCCGTCGCTGCGAGGAGCGCGGCCGTAGCCGCCGACAAGCTCGCGAGCCTTGGCGTTCGGCTGTTTCGGTGGTACATCGGTGACACCTCTTTCGTTTTCATTGCGGACAGACGGCTGTGGCGTGCTCGCTGCTGGTGGAGCCGTCGGCGAAGGTGGATTCGGAGGCGAACGGAAAGCCGCCGGCGGGACAGCGATCGGGCACGATCACCGCGTTGGCGCTGCGCGCGAGCGGACGCGCGCGCGTCCCGACCGTAAGCGTCAGCGACGTCAGCGACGCGTCGGGCTCCAGCGGCAGCGTCGGGATCGGGGGGACCTCCAGCGCGAGCGCTTCTCCGTAGGGAGCGGTGGCCGGGATGACGGCTCCGTTCAGCACGATGCGCTCCTCCAGAGGCGTGTAGCCCTGGGCGAGTACCTCGAATGTCGGCTGGAAGCCGTGCAATGGCCCGAGGAAGATCCACAGCTCAACGCTCTCCGTGATCAGCTGCGATCCGGCATCGCCCTCGAGCAGTGCGTGTCCGCCGCCGATCTGCGACTGCGCGGAGCAGCCCTTTGGGCCACGTGTGCGCAGCTGCGCCGCGTTGCAGCTGCGCAGCACAGGGATGTCGAGGCCGAGTCCGGCTGGCAGCTCGACGACCGACCTGCGCACCGGCGACGGCAGGCCGAGCGTGCCCGTGTAGTCGATCGTGAGCGTGAGGGCGCCTCGTGCCGCCAGCCGGTCGGGAGTGAAGGACGGCGCGATCGCGGCGGAGGAGCTCTCGGCCTGTGCGCGGGCGCTCGGCTGCGCGCACGCGCACAGAGCGCTCAGTGCGACTCCCACGCCAACCGACACGATTCGGCGCGCGCTGCTCATGAGCTCCGGGGGCACGGGATCGTCGAGTTGACGGCGAGCGTCGCGCCGTCGGCGAACTCGACAGTGCCCTCTGTGGGGAAGCCGCCGCGCGGACAGCTCCTGGGCACGACGATGCCCTTGACGCGAACCAGCTTGCGCCTGCCCGCAACCGGCTCGTAGTAGGCGACGTCGGCTCCGCCGACGGTCACGAAGGCGCTTTCGATCGAGGCGTCGGACGCGCCGGGGAACGTCGTGATCGTCGGCACTTCGACGCTGAAGCCGAGCCCATAGGGCTTGGGCGCGGGAACCTGCACGGCGTGCAGGACCAGCTCCACGGACTCGGGTGCGACCGCGCTGGCGTAGACGAGCAGTTGCAAATGAGCACGTGTCTTGGCGGCGAAGAAGAAGTCGAGCGTGTACGGCTCGTGGACCGTTTCCGTGGGTAGCGCGATCGCCGCGACGCCGCCACCGAAGCCCGCGCGGGAGTCGACGGGGCAGCCTGCCGGGCCGCGCTGTTCGAGTGCCGTCGCGGCGCACGTGCCGACGCCGTGCGGATCGACTTCCATGCCTGCCGGCGCGTAGAGCGTGAACTTCGTGACCGGCGAAGGCGGTAGCGTGGTGCTCGACTCGAAGCTCGCCGTGAGCGAGAAGTTGGTGGGTGCGTTCGGCCGGTCAGGGGTGAAGCGGGCGCTGACGCTCAGCGATTCGCTCGCCCGCGCGGTGCTCGCGACGGTCAGGCACGCGCACGTGACGAGTGCCGCGGCGACGATCGGCAGTGCCGCTGTGGCGACGCGCGTCGCGGTCCTCGCTGGGGGCCGGGGCGATCGCGGTTCACGCATAGCTCGCCGCCGTTTTGCGCTCGGCGAAGAACGCGTGCTCGAGCTTGCCCATCTCGGTGAACGGAGCGGCTCCTTCGAAGATCTCGGCTGCGATCGATCCCCAGTAGTTCGTGGCGTGCAGCTCGCCCAGCAGAGACGCCTGACCTAGATCGATCCGGCTCATGAACGCGTAGTCGGGTGACGCGGTGATGTATCTGAAGGCGTTCGCCGAGGGTCCGGTAGGGGAATACCTGCGCTGCATCCAGCTGGCGACGCACGCCGGTTCGATAGTGAATGGCTGCTCGGCCCACCACGACTCGAATGGCACCCGCCAGTAGGCGAAGACTTCATCCGGGGTCACCGGGTCCAAAGCGCTCCAGAAGCCGCCCTCCACACATGCGCGCCAGGTCCCGAGGGCGTCGTTCCTGAAGCACGCTCGCGTGATCGCCTCGATCGCCTCAGCCTGCTCGCGCGGGAACCGCTTGACGCAGCCGAAGTCCAGGAAGCTCACGCTTCCGTCGTCGTGGAACAGGTAATTCGCTGGGTGCGGGTCGGCGTGGAACAGGCGGAAGCGATGATGCGAATAGCAGAAGCGATAGATCGCCTCTCCCCACCTGTCGCGCAGCGCCTGCTCGGCGGTCACGGCATCGCTCCACGGTTTGCCCCTGACGAGCTCCTGTGTGAGCACGCGTGCCGTGGACAGCTCGTCGATCACCTCTGGGATGCGGATGAACGGGTGCCCCCGGTAGATGTCGGCGAACTCCGCCTGGTTGGCGGCCTCGAGCTCGTAGTCGAGCTCCTCGCCGATGCGCGCGCTCCACTCGCGGGCCACGCCGCGAATGTCGAGGCTCGGCTTTGTGGGGCACAGACAGGACACGAGCGCGACGAACGTGCTGAGCAGCTCGCTGTTCTTCAGGTCGGCGCCGATGGCGCTCGCTGCCTCGGGATATTGGACCTTCACGGCGACCTCGCGACCGTCGTGCAGCCGCGCGGCGTGGACCTGGCCGATCGAGGCCGCCGCCAGCGGCGCCCAGTCGAACTGTGCGAACGCGCGCTCGGTTCGCTGGCCGAGCTCGTGCTCGAGCACCGCGCGCGCGAGCTCGCGCTGCATCGGCGGCGCGTCCTCGCGCAGCCGTGCCATCGCTGTCTGGTAGATCGGCTGGAACTCCGCCGGCACCGCTGGGTTGCCGGCGGCAAACGACATCATCTGCCCGATCTTCATCAGCGCTCCCCTGGAGCGCCCGAGCAGCTCGGCGTAGCGCTCGGCGGTGCGGGCGTGAAACTCTGTGCTGTCCGTGCCCGCGAGCTTGCGCCGCAGCCCCGTCACGACCGCTTCGCCGGCTGCGCGCGCGCTCAGCGCCGCCAGCGGCGCGGCGCGGCGCAGGCGCTCGCGGCCGATGCCGTCACGGTGCGATGGCTCATCGTCTGCACCTGGGGTGAGTCCCCTGCCGTGAACCAAGACGCCTCCTCTTGTTCTGCTGGCTCAAGCTAAGTGTATACTTAGGACGACCCATGTCAAGCACGACCCGCGAGCGCATCGTCGACGAGGCGATGCTCCTGTTCAGTCAGCACGGCTATGCCGCCACCAGCATCGCCAAGATCGAGGCCGCGGCTGGCCTCACGCCCGGAGCCGGCGGCATCTACCACCACTTCGCGAGCAAGGAAGCGGTGCTGGCCGCCGGCATCGAACGCCAGCTAGCGCGGCTCGGCGCGCTTCGCGAGATCCGCAACGTGCTCGGCTCGCTCGGCGACGTGCGCGCGGAACTCACGCTTACGGCGCGCTACGTCCTGGCCGAGCTCGACAGCGAGTCCGAGCTGTTGCGGATCCTCGCCTCTGACGCGCGCAAGCGACCGCAGCTGCTGCGCAGTGCCGTCGACGAGCTCGTCAGCTCCACGTTCACCGGCTTCGCGGCGTGGATCGGCGAACGCGCCGAGCGCGCGATGTCGGACGAGGAAGCGAACGCGATCGCCGCGGTCGGGCTGGGGTCGCTGCTGTCCTCGCGGCTGCTGCGCGACGTGCTCGGCATCCCGGCGCAGGTCGACGACGAGCAGCTGGTCGGCACGTGGGTGACGATGATGATCGCCGCGCTCGCCGGCTCGGCGCCCGCCAGTCGAGCCTGAAGCACGGTCGCGCCCGCGCTGCGAACGCTGGCGCGCTCTCGCCGGGGCGGATTCGCCACGCCGCGCTCGCGCCAGGCAGATGACTGTCTGAGACAGAAACATCTTCTTCAAAATCTGTGGTCATGATGGAATCATGCGCTACGGGCGAATGGTGGGATTTGGGAGCCGTCGGGCGCGGCAGCCGATCGAGGTTCGGAAAGCCGAGCGCGAGCTGTTCTTTTGGACTGCCTACCAGACGCTCAAGCTCGTGATTCTCGCGGCTCTCACCGCGTACCTGGTCGTCGCGCTGTTCGAGGGTCGTGTGCCGGGAGGCGAATTGCTCGTTCGCTATCTGTGAGCGACTCGGCGCTCACAGA
>JASLHP010000348.1 GCA_030149625.1 Solirubrobacteraceae bacterium | reverse complement strand
CTAGAAATCCACCAGGAAACCCCGGTCACGATCACCGGCTGCCCCAAGCCCAAGAAAGCAAAGAAGGCGAAGCACGCCAGCCACAAACACACGAAAACCCCAAGCCACCACAAAGCCAAGTAGCGGTACACGGGTTCATCGGCGCCTTGCGCGCTTCGCCGCTGGCGCAGCAATCAGGATGGCGGGCTGCCGATGGCCTCGCACGAGCTCGAGCAGCGCATCGAGTGCCACGGGAAGGCACGACTACAAGGACGGCTCGACTACAACGTCGCACGCCCGCTGCACAGCGGTCTATTTATCCGCAGCGGGTGGTGGGCGGCGTGAGCGTTGCCGTTTGGCGTCTCCTCGCGGAGCAGCTCAGCGCTTGCGCCTGTTGCCTGCATGTCGATTCCCCACTCCTCCACTGCTTTTGCCTCGGGACGCGCCCGAGCCCGAATAAACGATGACGAGCACGCTAGTACATATCGCGATACGATGCAACCTCGAACCATTGAACGCACTCGACGGGACGCCGAAACGTGCCCCGCCCGACCGGCAAAACGAACCTGTCACGCACAGGGCGAACGCACGCGACGGACTGTGGTCAGGCCGACGCCGAGCGTGAGTCGAGGCCTGACGGCGACCAATAAACACCGACGCAGCACGGGCGACATCGTCGCGATCAACGCGCGCGCACGACGCGACACGTGCCAAGCTCGGGCCGTGCCCATGCATCGCTGTCCCCTTCATGGCAAAGATACTCGCTGCTGCGGTGCGTCTTGATAAGTCATGATGTAGAACGTTTACGACCCGAGGACGGCCCCGGCGCGGATACCGGCCGTGAGTCTGCGCGACCGAAGCCCATGAGCACCGCACGTGCCGGCCGATACGCGGCCAATCCAGCAGTCGACACCGCCGATATTCGCATGCCTTGTGCGTTTTCGGCCGAAGCTGACGGTCTCATCGCCTAGCCAAAACGGGCAATGACGCGTGCGCACGCCAGCCGGCGCGCACCTCAGCGCCCGATTCCACGGTTGACGCAATCCTCATACGCAAAGGATGTCACGCCGGGTTTTCGCCCGCTCGATGTCACTTAACTGTCATCAAGCGACCGACGCCCCCCAGCGCTGCCCCGCAGCGGCGCCGACGCCGATCTGCTCGTTCCAGGAACAGCCCCGAGACACCACCGACGAGCCCAGCAGCACGCGCCGCGCGGCATGCAGGCGTGCGCACCCGCAAGGTCCAGAAGCGGCTGTCACCGGACTGTCACCGCTCATCTCAATTCCCCATGAACACTCGCGATTCGCGACCCGTTGCGGATAAATAGACCGCAACGGGCGCCCCAGCCGCCTGTTTCCATAGCGCCGGCGGGGGCTCTGGCGCGGATTGAGCGTCAGCGTGCGCGCAGGCTGGCAGCCGCCGCGGAAGCTGCTCGACTGGGAGAGGCTGCTGAGCTGGAGGCGTTTGAGCTGGTGGTTGGGCTTGCGGTCGATACGGCGTCTGTGGCTTTTCGGTCGGGGGTGGATTGGGTCGGTGGCTTGCGGGCCGGCTTGACCGCGTTGCTCGAGTTCTTCGACGAGGAGCCTGTGCTCGCTCGGTATCTGGTGGTCGGTTCGTTGCGGGCAGGGCCGGCGGTGCTTGCGTGTCGTGGGAAGATGCTCGAGCGCCTCGCGCGTGTGCTTGACGATGAACATGCGCCGGCGCGCGTGTTTCCGCCGCCGTTGACTGCGCATGCGGTGGTGAGTGGCGTGCTGGGTGTGCTCTACGCACGGCTGTCCGAGCCCGAACCGGGGGTGTTGGCAGAGCTCGCGGGCTCGTTGGTGAGCTTCATGGTGTTGCCCTTCCTTGGGGCTCGTGTGGCACGAAGCGAGCTGCAGAGCTCCGCCGGAACCGTGAGCCCTTCGTCAGCGGGTGTGAGCGCAGAGTCGTTGCAGGGTCCGGGCCGGCGGCCGAGTCATCGCCGCGAGATCGAGGCGTTGGAAGTGCTTGCGGGCGAGCCTGGGTTGAGCAACGCGCAGGTCGGATCGCGTATGGGCATCGCGGACCCCGCGCATGTCTCGCGGCTGCTCGCGCGGCTGGCGCGCCATGGGCTGATCGAGAACACGCCGGCGCTCGGGCGGCCCGGGTCGAAGGCGTGGAGGCTGACGGTCGTCGGTGAGCAGCTGCGCGCCGAGGCTCGGATGGAGGCTTGCACCCCGGCAGGGATGATCCCGGATCTGCCGCGCGAGCTCGCGGGTCGCCTGGATTTCTGGGCCGTGTGCGTGTTGCGGGCTGTGGCTGAGCAGTCCTGGCTGACCAGCAGTGAGGTCGCGGCGCGCGCGGGCGTCGACGATCCCGCGCAGATCTCGAGGCTGCTGACGTTGCTGACGGGTCTGGGGCTGGTGAAGAGCGTACGCGAGGCTCACCGCAAAGGCACCCCGAAGGTGTGGCGGATCACCGATCGGGGACGCGAGCTCGACGCGATGATTGGACGCGACGCGCCGGCGCCCGCACGCAGTAGGGCGCGTGACTTGATGTGGCAGTCGGGTGGGCGCCTCGGCGGGCCCGCGATCGCGGTGCTGCGCGTCGGCGCAGCCGAGCCCGGGCTGAGCAACGGCGCGATCGCCGAGCGGGTCGGGATCACGGATGCGAGCAGCATGTCGCAACTGCTCGCGCGCCTCGCCGGGCGTGGACTGATCGAGAACGCTCGCAACGGCGGGCGCGAGAACGCGTGGGTGCTCACCGCCGCCGGCACTGCGCTCCAGGACGCGATACGCCAGGAGGCCCCGGCGCCAGGCCTCCGAGATGCTCCGGTACCGGCCTCGCGAACAGTGGCCTTCGATCTCCTAAAAGAAGCCGGCGGGCGCCTGAACCATCGCGTCGTCTCGGTCCTGCGCACGATCGGCGCCGAGCCAGGACTCAGCAACCAGGAGATTGCTGAACGCTTGGGCGTTGCAAGCAAGGCGCACACCTCGAAGCTGCTCGCGCGACTCGCACGCTTCGGGCTGATCGAGAACCAGATGCTGGATGCGCGGCCGTTCCGGGCTAACGCGTGGCGGCTCACCGCCAGCGGCAAACAACTCCAGGCAGCCATCCAGCAGACCCAACCCGCTGCCTGGCGTCCACGGCTCAACGGGCACAAGGCAAACGCAGCAGTGGGATGCCGGTGAGCTCGTCGAGAACTCAGCTTCACCAAACAACCGGTGCCCACGACTTGCACCGGGCAAGGCGAAAGGAAGCACACAGAATGAAAACACACCATATGAAGTCAGCGATGAGAGCGGTTCTCCTAACGGGGCTGGCGATGCTCGCGGTTAGTGCCGGCACCGCGGTGTCCGCCTCCGCGGCAGAATGCCCGGGCACCGTCGAAGGCGGGGGCATCGCTCTCTGTAGTGAAGGTCACGAACAGAAAGGCAGCTTTGCCTTCACGGGCCAGCAGCAAGCGGGATCGTTCTCAGATCCGTTTAACGTCATAGAACTCGGTACCACGGTCGGCTGCGGCACCGTGAAACTCTCAAAAGGCTCGTTCGTCGCCGGGGCCGGTGGGAAACTCGAAATCACAGGGCTGTATCTCGAATACCCGAATTGCACTGTGACTTCTGACGCAGCCGACTGCGAAGTCGCGGGTGGGCTGATCACGGTCGACGGTCTGGAAGGGAAAGGCACGGGCCCAGGGCTGTCCGCGAAGTTGACGAGCACATCTGAAACCGACCTGCTCGGCGGCGGCACGAAAAGCTACTGGACCTTCTACCGGATCAAAAGCAAGGCAGGCCACACCTGCGCAGGCACCTGGGAAGCGAAAGTTCGCGGAAACGCGAAGTGCAGCTTGCCGAGCAGCACCGCCGAAGCGGTCACGCACATCTTGAAATGCGAATACGCGAAATCGGAAATACTCAACTCCGGGGACGCGGCTGGCTTCGAACTGACAGCTGAAATCAAACTATCTTCGGGCAAAGCCTGGAGTCTGCAGAAGATCTAAAGGCCGGTCCAGATCAAAGGCAGGGCGGAGCGCCATGACAGGTGCTCCGCCCTCCATGAGGCTCGCGAAAGCGGCGAGGGAGCGCAGGGGAGAACATGCACGCAACACGACTAGCTACACCAACCGGGCGACTCGGAAAGGCCCAGGGAGACTGATGAACAGCTTTTCTATGACACGGCGCTTCTCCAGTCGCTTTTCGCTAGTCAGAGGGCTTGTGGGGACCTTTAGCCTTCTCGTCCTAACTGTCGCGTTCGCGACGACGGCGAGCGCGACGTCCTCCGGGCTCCCCGACAACCGGGCATACGAAGCGGTGTCCCTGTCGGACGGTGGCGACGGACAAGTCCAACCGCCCCATAGCTGGCACCAGCAGAACGACTCGCGCGAGACCGGAACGCAGGCCCCGATCCGCGCATCTGCGAGCGGTGACGCTGTGGCCTACGTCGCCGGAGCTCCTGAAGTGGGCGGGTCGGGCTCCGCCGGAAGCGGATTCGGGAATGTGTTCCTGGCGACACGCGGAGCCGACGGCTGGAGCTCGTCGGACATCATGCCGCCGCTCGAGGACGAGGAAGTCTATCTGGGCTTCTCGGACGATCTCTCCCTCGCTGTGCTGTTCGACTACGACGTCCCCTTGACCGCTGATGCCGCGCCCGCGCCCTGCGATGTGCTCTACACACGCGGCACCGACGATGGTGCGTACGACGCCATGTTCACCGCGGGCGATCTGCAGGGCACATGCGAAGACAGCGGCGAAACCAGGCTCGCCGGCATCTCGGCGGACGACTCATCTGTGATCTTCGAATCGCCGCTCGCGCTGAGCCATGGAGCGACTCAGGGCGACCCCGAACCACGCGAAGAAACCGAGAACCTCTACGACAACGTCGCCGGACACGTCTACCTCGTCAACATCCTCCCGAACGGGACCCCGGAGCTCAACGCGACGTATGGCGGCGAGATCGGCGTGCAAGAAGAAGGCGAACCCGCGCCGGTGGACCACGACTATGCGGACGTGATCTCAACCAACGGGTCTCGTGTCGTCTGGACCGACCGGAACACCGGCGACCTGTACGTGCGTGAGAATCCCGCGAGCCCGGACGCGAGTACCGTGCTCGTCGCGACCGACGCCCTGTATCGCGGCGCCAGCAGCGACGGCTCGAAGGTCCTCTACACAAAGGGCGGCGACCTGTACGAGTTCGATCTGGAAACGGACTTGACTCGCGATCTCGCCCCCGCCGGCGCCGTGCTCGGCGTCCTCGGCAACAGCGAAGACGGATCCTATGTCTACTTCGTGGCCGAAAAGGTGCTCGCGAGCAACGAAAGTGCGCACGGTGAACGGGCGAGCGAAGGACAGCCGAACCTGTACGTCTCCGACGCGGGCGAAACCAGCTTCATCGCCACGCTCTCCAGCGAAGACAACAGCATGATCGAAAATGCAATTGCGCTCAATGAAAACGACTTTGGCGACTGGCGCTTCAGCCTCATGCACCGCACCGCCGAGGTCACCCCTGACGGCCGCAGCGTCGTCTTCAGCTCTCGGCGGAGCATCACGGGATACGACAACGAAGGCGGCTGCGAAAACTCCGAAAGCGAAGTGACGGGATGCCCTGAGCTGTTCGTCTACGACGCCGAAAGCCGGCAGCTGACCTGCGCGTCCTGTAACCCCACGGGCGCGCCGCCTGAAGCCGCGCGACACGAGAGCCCGAATCGCGTGGGTGGAGCGTTCCTTCCGGTCCCCACCCAGGGCTCGACCGGTGCCTACCAGGTGCGCTGGATCTCGAGCGACGGTGACCGCGTGTTCTTCGACACGGCCGAGGCGCTCGTCCCGCAGGACACGAACGGGGTGCAGGACGTGTACGAGTGGGAGCGCTCCGGCAGCGGCACCTGTCATGAACCGACAGGCTGTATCTACCTGATCTCGAGCGACCTCTCTAGCGAAGAAGCGTATCTCCTCGACGCGAGCGCGACCGGCGGCGACGTGTTCTTTACCACGCGCGCTCCGCTCGTGCCACAGGATCGCGACGAAAAGATCGACCTGTACGACGCGCACGAATGCACGAGCGCCTCGCCGTGCTCGCAAACGGCCTCGTTGGCGTGTACCGGCGCCGGATGTCAGGGAGCGCCGCCGGCTGCGCCGGCATATGCGACGCCGCCAAGCGTCACCTTTGGCGGGATCGGAAACTTCGCGCCCGTCCCGCCCGGCAAGCCCAAGCCGAGGACGGCGGCTCAACTCAAGGCCGAGAAGCTCGCGCATGCGCTGAAGCTATGCCGCGGGAAACACAACAAGCGCAAGCGCGCGACGTGCGAAAGGCAGGCCAGAAAGCGATATGCAGCAGCGACGCCAAGCGCTAGGAAGACCACAGCCGCCGGACGGCTCTCACAGAAGGGGAGGCAGTAAGAGTATGGGGCGCCTCGCATGTCACATTCCCGCCAGGATCGGGGTCATAGCCGCTGTGCTCGCCTGTAGCGCAGGAGGATTGAGCGCCACCGCGAAGGCCGCGCCCGGCCCCGGGTGGGAGATCACGGCGCATTCCGAGCCCACCGACATTGCGCCCGGAGGGGTGGGGCTGATCTACCTCGACGTTTACAACGTTGGCGCCGCCAACACCGAAGCGGGAAACCCGATCACGGTCACCGACGTGCTACCCGAAGGCGTCACGGCGACCTACGCCGGCGGCCTGAACCATCGGGGCAACCTGTGGGACTGCACCGGAGTGGGGACGTCCGTGGTGCAGTGCACCAATAACTCTGAAGAACTGCCCACCTATCCCGGCGGCGGCAGCGCACAGGGCGGAAACGCCAGTGGTGTGGGCCTACCGCCGCAGATCGAGCTCGAAGTGAGCGTCGCGCCGGGAGCGCCGCGCATGGCCGCCAACCATGCCGCGGTATCGGGGGGTGGGGCGCGGAGCGGAGCATCGACGACCAGTCAGCTGCACATCGGCCCCGAAGCGGCGGCGTTCGGCGTTGCCAACTGGGATGGGTGGTTCAGCAACGAAGACGGCACGCTCGACACACAGGCGGGCTCACACCCCTATGAGGCTACGTTCGAACTGGAAACCACGAGCCTGCTCCACCGTGTCCAAGTTCCGGGCGAGGCGAACACCGGCGACTACTACCCGCCGGCGGAACTTCGCAACGTGACCGTGGACCTGCCTCCAGGGTTCGTCGGAAACCCAACAGCGGTGCCTCAGTGCCCGCGCGAACTGTACGACGAAGCGCCTTTCGAAGAATCGATCGGCTGCCCAGCCGATACGATCGTGGGGGTCGCGACGAGCGTGTTTGGCTACGCGTTTCAAGAAGAACCCATATACAACCTTGTCCCGCCCCCTGGCGTAGCGGCGCAGTTCGGGTTTCAGTTTCTGGCGAACCAGACGTTCCTGGACTCCAGCGTGCGCACCGGCGGCGACTACGGAATCACGTCGCACGCGGACAACGCGCCGCAGGGACGCGGCGTCCGGGGTGCTGTGATCACGCTCTGGGGCCGGCCCGGCGAAGCAAGCCATAATCGCTGGCGATGCGGTAATCGCGGCGGTGAATGCTCCGCGGGGGGCGGTTCGGCGCCGTTTCTGACTTTGCCGACGGCTTGTGGTGCGCCGCAGCCGTTCACCTTGCATATCAGTGAGTGGCAGGATCCGGCCGTGAGCGCTGAAAAGACCTTTTACTCGCATGACGCCGACGACGTTCCCACCGGCTTCACGGGCTGCGAAAAGCTAGGTTTTGCTCCGACGATCGCGACGGCGCCGGACACGGCGCGGGCCGACACGCCTGCAGGTTTGACGGTGGAAGTGAGGCCGCCGGTCGGCGGGCTCACGGACCCGACCGGCCTCGGCACCTCGGACATCCAGGACACGACAGTGACGCTGCCTGAAGGCTTCGTGATCAATCCGGGGCAGGCCGCGGGGCTGCAGGCGTGCCAGGCGGGGGATGTCGAAAACGGCGATGATCTGCCGTTGCCGGGCGAAGACGGCGAAGAAGAACGCTTCGCCGGCCCCGCGAAATGCCCGAACGCGTCGAAGCTGGGGACGGTGTCGATCAAGTCGCCGCTGATCGAAGGCGGTGTCGATAAGCAGTTCGAAGGCAACGTCTACGTGTTGCAGTCGAACCCGCCCGAATTGAAGCTGCTGGTCGCGGCGTCGGGCGACGGCGTGAACCTGAAGCTGGTCGGAGTGGTGCACCTGGACGAACGGACGGGCCGGCTGACGACGACGTTCGAAGGGACGCCCGAGCTGCCGTTCACCGTCTTCGAGCTGTCGTTCTCCGGCGGCGCGCAGGCGGCGCTCGACACCCCCACGCAATGTGGGACATATGAAACGACGGCCGATTTCACGCCATGGAGCAGCCCGTTCGTCGCGGATTTCCCGAGCGATGCGCAGTTCGAGATCAGCGAAGGTCCGGGCGGAGGGTCGTGCTCATCGTCACCACTTCCGTTCGCGCCCGAGCTGACGGCTGGCTCGACGAGCGATCAAGCGGGAGGCTTCACGGGCTTCTCGATGTTGTTGCAGCGTGGCGATGGGCAGCAGCGCATCGAAAAGCTGCAGTTCAAGGTGCCTGCAGGGCTCGCGGGGATGATCTCGAGCGTACCGCCGTGCCCGGAACCAGCGGCTGCTGAGGGTACCTGCCCCGCGTCCTCTCATGTTGGCCACACGGTCGTGACGTCCGGTCCGGGGCCGTATCCGCTGGTGGTTCCGCAGCCGGGGGAGCCAGAAGCGGCGATCTATTTGACTGGTCCGTATGAGGGTGCGCCGTTTGGCCTGTCGATCGTGACGCCGGTGATCGCGGGCCCGTTCAACCTCGGGACGATCGTGACACGCGCGAAGATCGAAATCGACCCCCGCACCGCCCAGGTGATCGTCACGACGGATCCGCTCCCGCAGATCGTGAAGGGCGTGCCGACGGACCTGCGCTCCGTGGATGCCGTGATCGATCGTCCGGGGTTCATGATCAATCCTACGAACTGCGAACCTTCGTCGTTCTCGGGCACGGCGTGGGGGACCCCGCCGCCGGGTGTCGGCGAACCGGCGCAGACGGCGGCGATCTCTAGTCCTTTCCAGGTCGGC
>JASLHP010000301.1 GCA_030149625.1 Solirubrobacteraceae bacterium | reverse complement strand
CGCCGAGCTGGCCGCCGGCGACGAGCGCCGATCCACGGACGCCGACGGTGCCGGCAAGGACGCCGATGCCTCATGCGACGCGCGATCCGCGCGTGAGGCGCTGCCGCCACCCGAGCAGGGCACCCCCGTGCGCTTTGCGCTCGACGAGGGCAGCATCGATCGCCACAGCTTTGCGGCGAGCGCTATGGAGATGCGCTGGCTCACGGAGGACCCCAGAGCGCCCGGTCCGGGGCGGGTGTGGATGCGCCTGCGTCATCCGTTGCTGCCCGGCGAGCCGCTGACGCCGTTGGCGCGACTCGCGGCTACGGCGGACTTCGGCAACGGCATCAGCGCCGTGCTTCCATTCGAGCGCTTCCTGTTCATCAACGCGGATCTCACGATCCACCTCCAGCGCTCGCCGCGCGGCGAATGGATCGGCCTCGATGCGCGCACGCTGCTGCACGGAGGTGGCAGCGGCCTCGCCGAGAGCGTGCTGCACGACGTGCACGGGCCGGTCGGACGCGCCTTTCAGACGCTCGTCGTGCAGCCACGCTGAGCGCACGAGACGGTTCGCAAGCGATGGCCGTCCAGACGATAGTTGCATACGCAAGTATCTCTGCTAGTGTCGGGTGCATCGCCACAGTGGCAATCACCTGAACGAATGGAGATCCCAATGTCAGCAGCTGAGTCAGCGACCGCCACATCGACTTCCCTGCCCGCCGGCACGTGGAACGTCGATCCGATCCACTCGAGCGTCGAGTTCCACGTCAAACACCTCGGCATCGCCACCGTCAAGGGCCAGTTCAAGGAGTTCGAGGGCACGCTCGAGGTCGGCCCCGACGGAGCCAGCGCGCGCGGCAGCGTCAAGGTCGCGAGCGTCGACACCCGTGAGCCCCAGCGCGATGAGCACCTGCGCTCGGCCGACTTCTTCGAGGCCGACACGTATCCGCAGATCACGTTCGCCTCGACGTCCATCACGCCGCTCGACGCAGACACGTTCGAGGTCGAGGGCGACTTCACGATCCACGGCGTCACGCGCCCGCTCAAGCTGACCGCCACGCTCGAGGGCACCGAGACCGATCATCAGGGCAACCCGCGCGTAGGCCTCTCCGCCACCGCTCAGATCAATCGCTCCGACTACGAGATGAAGTTCAACATGGCGCTCGGCTCCGGCAACGTGGTCGTCAGCGACAAGGTCAAGATCCTGCTCGAGATCTCAGCGGTCAAGGCCGCCTGAGCGGCGACCGGCGCGCCGCTAGCGGCTCGAGGCCGAGCCAGGCAGGGACGCGCCGCCGGGCTGCTAGCGCACGACGGCGTCGCCGAGCGCCTGATCGATCGCCTCCAGCGTGTCGGCGCTGAGCACCAGCTCCGAGGCGGACGCGTTCGCGTGCACCTGCTCGGGGCGGCTCGCGCCGACGATCGCCGAGGCGACGTTCGGCTCGCGCAGGACCCACGCGAGCGCCAGCTGCGCCATCGTCAGCCCGGCGCCGGCCGCGACGGGCACGAGCCGCTGGACCGCCTCGAGCACGCGCGGCTGGATCAGCTGGTCGATGAAGCCGCTCATGCTGTCGCTTGCGGCGCGCGAGCCCGCTGGCGGCGGCTCGCCGGGCAGGTACTTGCCCGTGAGCACTCCCTGCGCAAGCGGCGACCACACGATCTGCGAGATGCCCTCGCGCTCGCACAGCGGAATGACCTCCGCCTCGGGCGCACGCCACAGCATCGAGTATTGCGGCTGGCTGGACACCCAGCGCTCGACCCCGGGCAGCGCTAGCGACTCCGCGATCCTCGCGGCCGGCCACTCGCTGAAGCCGATGTGACGCGCCTTGCCGGCGCGCACGACTTCGCCGAGTGCGCTCATCGTCTCCTGCAGCGGCGTGCGATCGTCGTAGCGATGGCACTGATAGAGGTCGACGTAGTCGGTCCGCAGGCGCTCCAGGGAGGCGTCGATCTGCTTGTGGATCTGTTTCGCGGACAGACCGCTGTCGTTGTCGGACATCGGGAAGTAGACCTTCGTGGCGAGCACGTAGGAGGAGCGCTCGTGCTCGGTGAGCACTTCGCCGAGCAGCGTCTCGGCCGCGCCGCGTCCGTACACGTTGGCCGTGTCGAGGAAGTTGATGCCCGCGTCGAACGCGGCCCGTACGCAGGCCCGCGCCTGCTCGCGCTCGACGCCGCCCGAGTACGTCAGCCACGAGCCGAGGCTGATCTCGGAGACTTCTACGTCGCTCGCGCCGAGCTTGCGGAACCGCATCGACAGGAGACTACCCTGGAAGCGATGTCGCCCACCACCGAAGCACGGCGATGAGCACGATCGACGCCGGCCTGCGCATCCGCGCGGTCGAGCTCGCGGTCAGTGACCTCGACCGCAGCGCCGGCTTCTACGAGCGCGTGCTCGGCCTGACGCTGATCGACCGCGACGCGCGCGGTGCGCGGCTCGGCCCCGACCCCGCGCGGCCGGCGCTCGCGCTCAGCGCGATCGAGTCACCAACCCCGCTCATGCCCGGCTGCACCGGCCTCTACCACGTCGCCTGGCTGCACCCCGATCGCGCGACGCTCGCCGAGAGCGTGCGGCGCGTCGCGGGCGCGCGCTGGCCGTTCGAGGGCGCCGCCGACCACGGCGTCTCCGAGGCGCTGTACCTGAGCGACCCCGACGGTCTCGGGATCGAGCTGTACGCCGACCGTCCGCGCGAGCTGTGGGAGCGCCCGGCGGACGGGCACGGCGTGAAGATGGTCACGCTGCCGCTCGACCTCGAGAATCTGCTCGCGCAGTTCGAGGAGGAGCCCGGCGCCGCCGTCGCGCCCGCGACCGGCATCGGGCACGTGCATCTGAAGGTCGCCGACGTGGCCCGTGCGGCGGCCTTCTACCGCGACGCGGTGGGCCTCTCCGAACAGGCGCGGATGCCGTCCGCGGCGTTCCTCGCAGCCGGCGGCTACCACCATCATCTGGGGCTGAACTCGTGGCAGAGCCGTGGCGCGCGGGCTGCCGCGGACAGCGCCCCGGGGCTGCGCCGCATCGAGCTCGAACTCACCGACGAGGCGGCGCTCGACGCGCTCGAGCGGCAGCTGACGCTCGCGCTCGGCGGCGCCGAGGCGAGCCCGGCCCGCGCGCCGGACGGGAGCATCTCGCTGCACGATCCCGACGGTCAGCTGCTGAGTTTCGGCGATCGCTGAGCAGCGCGGGACGCACCGCGCGCGGTCGGCGCGGAGCAGCCGCGGCGTCCGACCGGGCCGCGATGATGCCGATCATGGCGAGCCCCGCGCCGAGCGCGACAAGCCACGGCGACCCCGCGATCTGGGCGCTCATGCCCGGCGAGGCGATCGAGCGCGCGATCCTGCACGAGCGCTACGGAGGACGTGCGCGCGGAAGCATCGTGCCCTCGCGTGGCTCGCCGAACATCATGATCTTTCCCGATCCGCGCGCAGCCGAGGCGCCGGGAGCGCTCGACGGCTGGCGCAGCGACGGCTGCTTCCACTACACCGGCGAAGGCCTGCGCGGCGATCAGCAGATGAAGGCCGGCAACGCCGCGATCCTGAATCACGCCAGCGAGGGCCGCGCGCTGAGGCTGTTCCGCGGCACGCGCGATCAGGTCTTCTACGAGGGCGAGTTCGTGCTCGCCGCGGACGCCCCCTACTACACCGCTGACGCCGCCGAGGCCCGCAACGGGCCGATCAGGAACGTGATCGTGTTCCGCCTGCGGCCGCTCGACGCGCGGCCGCGACCGAGCTCCTCGGCGCTCGATCCGCTCGTCGTTCCGGGGGTCGAGGACGTAGCTTTCGAGGAGCGATGGACCGAGAGGGCGTTCGTCGCGCCGGCGCACAAGGCCGGCGAGAGCGAGCGCCGCGAGCGCGCGCTGGTGCTGGCGTTCAGCGACTACCTGAGAGGCAAGGGCCACGAGGTCGCCCACCTGAAGATCGTCCCACCGGGCGAGGCAAAGCCGCTGTTCGCCGACCTGATCGACAGGACGGCGAACACGCTGTTCGAGGCCAAGGGGACGGTCGAGCGTGGCGCGATCCGCACGGCCGTCGGCCAGTTGCTCGACTACCGCCGCTTCCTGGAGCCGGCCCCGCAACTGGCGGTGCTGCTGCCGGTCGCGCCACGCGACGATCTGCGTGCCTACCTCGAGAGCGCCGGCGTGGGCGCGGTGTGGCGCGAGGGCAAGCGCTTCGCGGGGGCATAGGCGGCGGCTTCGCTACTGCACGGGGTACGGCGGCGGCGGGTTGTCGATGATGCCGCTCTTGACTCCGGACACGTCCATGTACAGCGCGTAGCCAATCGCCAGCAGCACCAGCATCGCGAGCACAGGGCGCGCCCACCGCGGGTGTCGCGCGAGCACGTAGGCCGAAGCGGGATAGAACACCGGCGCCGCGAGCAGGATCATGCGCCCCCAGTCGAGCGCGAACGTCATCGACAGGAGCGCCAGCGCCACCAGCACGAGACCGCGTCGCGCGAAGCGCATGTCGCGCAGCGCCAGCGGCGCCACCAGCCACAGGGGTCCGTAGACCGTGAACATGCGGCGAGCCTCTTGAAAGGCGCTCTGCAGCCCAAGCTTGATCACGGTGAAGCGCTCGCCCACCAGCGAGCCGCCGTAGCCGGGCACCTGCGCCTCGCCGACGGTGGCGATCCCGAGCCTGATCGCGGCGTAGGCGGCGGCCGCGGGAGCCGCCACCGCGAGGCTGTCGAAAGCGGCGCGACGGTCGAGCGGACGGACCGCCCACAGCGCGTAGGCGAGCGGCACGGCGAACAGCACCGCTTCGCGCACGACGACGCCGAGCAGCAGGGTCAGCGCGAGACTCACGCGCCGCCTGCAGACCGCGAAGTAGCTCGCCGCCGTCAGGAAGAAGACGGTGGCGATGTCCGGGTTGCGTCCATGGCGCAGCAGCACGATCAGAAACGGCGGCGAGACGCACATCGCCACCGCGAGCGCCGCCGCCACGCCCCGCTCTGCGCCCAGCTCGCGCATCAGCAGATACGCGAACGCCGCCGCGCCGGCGGCGGCGAGCAGCGCCAGCGCGGTAAAGGAGAAGCTGTGCCCGAAAGGCAGCCAGTGCACCGCCAGGGGCAGCCCGAGGCGATAGCCGAAGGGAAATGTGTGCACCGCGAACGGATGGCGCGCGATGTCTTCGTAGATCAGATCGTCGCCGCGTGGCGCCCCCTCCTTGCGGATCGGCGCGCTCAGCACGCCGAGCGCGATCGCGCCGGCGAGACCCACGGCGCTTGCCCTGCGCCATTCCGCTCCGCTGCGCCGCACGCGAGGAGCCTACCGGCGACGCCCTCGCCCGAAGCTCTGCATCGGTGGCGCGGCGGCGCGCATGCTCGAACCAACCTCGCCGCCATCGACGGCCTCAGCCGCTTCTCCCTGAGCGGTGCGCGCGTGCGCCTGGCCGCGCTCGCTGCCGGGCAGCCGCCGCACGCGCGCCGCCACGGCCCCGTCCCGCTCGATGCCGTCGGGCAGGAAGCGCTCGAGCGGCGCGAGCTCGCGCACGATCACGTTGACGACTTCCTGCGCACGCTCCAGCTTGCCCTTGGCGAGCAGCAGCGGCTCCGCGCGCGCCAGGTGGCGGTGGCGCTCGTAGACCGCTTGGGGCACGATCAGGTTGATCGTGCCGAACTCGTCCTCGAACAACAGGAACATCGTTCCCTTCGCCGTCCCCGGGCGCTGGCGGGCGATCACGAGGCCGGCGACCGCCACCTGAGACCCGGAGGGCAGCCTCGGCAACTGAGCGCTGGTGGCGAGCATCGGCACGCTCAGGCGCTCACGCAGGATCGCCAGCGCATGCTCGCCGACCGTCACGCCGCTGGTGGAGTAGTCGGCGATCAGCCGCTGCCAGCGCCCGAGCGCCCGCAGGCGCGGCGATGCCGGCAGCCCCAGGGGCAGCGCGAGCTGGGTGCCCGCGCTCACCGTCTCCGCCGAGCTCGTCACCCCCAGCTGCCACAGCGCCGTGCGCCTGTCCGCGCGCGTCCGGGCGTCGCGCTCCGTGAGAAGCCCGTCGCAGGCGCCAGACCAGGCCAGCTGCTCGAGCGTCCCGCGCCTGCAGGCGACGCGCGCGGCGAGATCGTCGAGGCCGGAGAACGACCCGCTCTGCTCGCGCTCGGCGACCAGCGCCTGCATCTCCGTGCGCGCGACATCCTTGATGTAGCCGAGGCCCAGGCGCACACCGCCGGCCTCGACCGTGCACTGCACCTGCGAGGCGTTCACGTCGAGCCCGTGCACGGCGATCCCCCGGTTCTCGGCCTCGTGCACGAGGCTGTCCGGAGCGTAGAAGCCCATCGGCTGCTCGTTCAGCAGCGCGCACAGGAACTCGACGCCGTAGTGGACTCGCAGCCACGTCGACTGGTAGGCGAGCAACCCGAAGGCGGCGCTGTGTGCCTTCGGGAAGCCGAAGCCGGCGAAGCCCTCGACCTTCGCCCACACGTTCTCCGCCGTACGACGGTCGGCGCCCACGTGACGCATCGCGCCCGCGACGAAGCGCTCGCGGTGACCCTGGATCATCTCGCGCGAGCGCTTGCGGCTCATCGCCCGGCGCAGCCCGTCAGCCTCGCCGGCGCTGAAGCCGGCGAACGTTTCGGCGAGGAGCATCACCTGATCCTGAAAGATGATCGTGCCGAGCGTCTCGCGCAGAACCGGCTCGAGCGCGGGGTGCTCGTATGGGATCTCGAAAGCGGGGTTCTCGCGCAGACGCCGCCGCCGCTCGATGTAGGGGTTGATCGCGCCGCCCTGAATCGGTCCCGGGCGAACGATCGCGACCTGCACGACGAGGTCGTCGAGGCTTTCCGGCTGCGTGCGGCGGATCGACTGCATCTGCGCGCGGCTCTCGATCTGAAATACGCCGACCGTGTCGGCTGTGCGAATCGCCTGGAACGTTTGCGGGTCGTCGAATGGGATCCGGGAGAGGTCGATCCGCTCCCCGCGCACGCGCGCGATCTCCTCGACGCAGCGCTCTACCGCCGAGAGCATCCCCAACCCCAGCAGGTCTATCTTCAGGAAGCCCGCGTCCGCGCACGAGTCCTTGTCCCACTGCACCATCTGCCGGCCCGCCATCGCCGCGGGCACCACCGGACAGCAGTCGATCAGCGGCCTGGTCGCGATCACCATCCCGCCCGAATGCTGGGAGAGATGGCGGGGCAGCCCGTAGGCCTGCTCGGCTAGCCGCTCCAGCCAGCGCCAGCGCGGGGATGCGGAGCTCGCGTGGACGATGCCGTGGGCCTCTCTGCCCCACCGCTCCGCCGCTCGCGCCGCGCGCTCGATCTCGCCGGCTGGCAGACCCAGCACCTTGCCCAACTCGCGGATCGCCCCGCGCGCGCGGAACGTGGGGAAGGCCGCCACCAGCGCCGCGCGATCGCGACCATAGCGCTCGTGCACGCGCGGGATCA
The DNA here is from genome assembly GCA_030149625.1 of Solirubrobacteraceae bacterium. The sequence continues at coordinate 891 of JASLHP010000301.1, read as the reverse complement.
GCCGCTCGCGGATGTCGCGCGGGAAGTCCAGGTCGATGTCCGGCAGCCCGGTGAGGTCCTCGTGCAGGAAACGCCCCAGCGCCAGCTTGCCGGCGATCGGGTCGATGTGCGAGAGACCCGTCAGGTAGCACACGATCGAGGAGACCGACGATCCGCGCCCGCGGCCCGGCGCCAGCAGCGCACGTACCGAGTCCGGCCCGCGCACCTCGACCGCGACTTCGCGCGCCAGCTCGAGCATGTCGTGGTGGAGTAGGAAGAAGCCCGCCAGGCCGAGCCGGTCGATCACGCGCAGCTCCTCCTCCAAGCGTGCCCGCGCCTCGGCCAGCGCTGCTCGAATCCGACGCGAGCCACGCGTCCCGGCGTGCGGCTCGACTGCATCCGCTCCGTAGCGCTCGTGCAGCCGCGCCCGGCACAGCTCCGCCAGTCGGCACGAGGAGCGCTCGTCCTCGGCCCCCGGATAGCGGTAGCCGAGATCCCTCGTCAAGTCGAACGTCAGCTGCTCGGCCAGCAGCAGCGTCTGGCGAACCGCGTCGGGATGGTCGGCGAAACGGCTGGCCATCGCTTGCGGCCTGCTCATCACATGGCTGTGGTTGCCGCGACGCAACGGCTCGCAGGCGTCGAGCGCGGCGTGATGGGTGAGCGCCACGAACGCGTCCTGCAGCTCGGCTCTGGCGCGTGCGTGCGCGTGGACGTTGCCGCTGGCCACACACCTGACCCCCAGCCTCTCGGCGTAGGAGGCCAGTGCGCGGTTGCGAGCGCGATCGCCGCGCGCGTAGGGGCGCTGCAGCTCCACGTACAGCCCCTCTGGGCCGAACGCGTCGAGCAGCCGCCGCGCCGTGCCCTGGTCCTCGACCCCGCGGCCGATCGCCGATCGGCCGGCGCAGCCCGTCA
>JASLHP010000444.1 GCA_030149625.1 Solirubrobacteraceae bacterium | reverse complement strand
CGCTGCTCGGCGCGACCGGCACGGGTAAGACGATGACGATGGCGGGCGTGATCGAGGCGGTGCAGCGCCCGACGCTGGTGATCGCCCACAACAAGACGCTCGCGGCGCAGCTGTGCAACGAGTTCCGCACGTTCTTCCCCGACAACGCCGTCGAGTACTTCGTCAGCTACTACGACTACTACCAGCCCGAGGCATACGTCCCCAGCCGCGACCTGTACATCGAGAAGGACTCGGCGATCAACCAGGAGGTCGATCGCCTGCGCCACGCGGCGACGGCGGCGGTGTTCGCGCGCCGCGACGTGATCGTGGTGGCGTCGGTGTCGTGCATCTATGGCCTGGGCTCGCCGGAGACGTACGAGATGAACATGCAGATCCTCAAGCGCGGCGAGATGATCGACCGCGACGGCCTGCTGCGCAAACTGGTCTCGATCCAGTACACGCGCAACGACAGCGTGCTCTCGCGCGGCACGTTTCGCGTGCGCGGCGAGACGCTCGAGGTGTTCCCGGCGTACGCGGAGACGGCGTTCCGCGCGACGATGTTCGGCGACGAGGTGGAGCGCCTGCAGCAGTTCGACCCGCTGACGGGCGAGCTCTTGGAGGACGACCTGGAGCACGTGGCGATCTGGCCGGCGACGCACTACAACGTCAAGGAGGGCACGATCGAGGCGGGCGTTGCGGAGATCGGCCGCGAGCTCAACCAGCGCTGCGGGGAGCTGGAGGCAGAAGGCAAGCAGCTGGAGGCCCACCGCCTGCGCCAGCGCACCCAGTACGACATGGAGATGCTGCGCGAGGTCGGCTTCTGCTCGGGCATCGAGAACTATTCGCGCATCCTCGACGGTCGCCCGCCGGGCTCGCGTCCGTACTGCCTGATCGACTACTTCCCCCAGGACTTCATCTGCCTGATCGACGAGTCCCACCAGACGGTGCCGCAGATCGGCGGCATGTTCGAGGGCGACCGCTCGCGCAAGCAGACGCTCGTGGACTACGGCTTCCGGCTCCCCAGCGCGCTGGACAACCGTCCGCAGACCTTCCATGAGTTCCTGTCGATCACGCCGCAGCTGGTGTTCGTCTCGGCGACTCCGGGCGAGTACGAGCGCACGCAATCGACGCGCGTGGTCGAGCAGATCGTGCGTCCGACGGGGATCGTGGACCCGGCGGTGGAGGTGCGCGAGACCAAGAACCAGATCGACGATCTGATGAACGAGGTCCGGGGGCGCGTCGATCGCAACGAGCGCGTGCTCGTGACGACGTTGACGAAGAAGATGAGCGAGGACCTGTCGCAGTACCTGCTCGAGATGGGCTTCAAGACGCGCTACCTGCACTCGGAGATCGACACGCTGGAACGCATCCAGATCATCCGCGACCTGCGCCTCGGTGAGTACGACGTGCTCGTTGGCGTGAATCTGCTGCGCGAGGGGCTGGACCTGCCGGAGGTCTCGCTGGTGGCGATCTTGGATGCCGACAAGGAGGGCTTCCTGCGTGGCGAGACGTCGCTGATCCAGACGATTGGGCGCGCCGCGCGCAACGTCGAGGGCACCGTGTTGATGTATGCGGACAAAGAGACCAAGGCGATGAAGGCGGCGATCTCCGAGACCGACCGCCGCCGCGAGATCCAGCTCGCCTACAACGAGCGGCACGGGATCACGGCGGCGACGATCGTCAAGGGCATCTCGGACATCGCCGAGTTTCTGCAGGCCGAGTCGAAGGTGCCGCGCGGGCGCAAACGCCGCACCGCCAAGCGTGGCTCCAGCGAGGAGATGCCGAAGCACGAGCTCGAGCGGATGATCGTCGAGCTCGAGGAGGAGATGATCGCGGCGGCTGACGATCTGCGCTTCGAGTATGCCGCGCAGCTGCGCGACGAGCTGCGCGAGTTGCGCCGCGACCTGCAGGAGATCCGCTCTCAGGAAGCGCCCGTGGGCGAGAACTTGCCTATCGAGACTTCCGGCGGGGGCATGGCTTAGGATGCCGCCCGTGGACTTCGATCGGCAGGCGGTAGAGCGTAGGGACTTCCCGATCGGTCGGCGTGGCTACGACCCAGCCGCGGTTGATGCCCACCTGCGCGCTCTGGCGGACGAGCTCGAGCAGCTGCAGCGCTCGGCGATCACCGGCGGCACCGACCTGTCGGTCGCATCGACCGCTGGCACGCAGGTGCAGACGATCTTGCAGGCGGCGGAGACGGCCGCTGCGGAAATCGAGCGCCACGCGCTGGAGAACGCGCGCCAAGTGCGCGAAGACGCGGACCGCGACGCCGACCGCACGCGCGAAGAAGCAGTCGAGCGCGCGCGTCACCATGTCGCGGCGGTCGCGCAGGTGACCGCGAGGCTGCTCGAGCATGTCGGCTCGATGGATGGCGAGGTGAGCGCGCTGGTGGAGAGCATGCGGGCTGGCGCCGGTCGGCTCGCGGCCGACCTGTCGGCGGTGGAGAGTGGTATGAGCGAGCTCTATGACGCGGCCTCGGGGCGGACGAACGCAGCGATCGAATCCGAGCAGCCGCGCCGCTACGAGCCCGAACCGCGGCTTCAGGCCGAACCCGCGCCGCAGCAACGCGCGTTCGATGTCGAGCTTGACAGCGCCTTCGAGGCAGTCGGCGCGCCGGTGCAGGCGGGCGGGCAGGAGGGGTCTGCCGGCGGCAGCGACGTCGATGGCGCGCGCCTGATCGCGTTGAACATGGCGCTCAACGGCGAGTCGCGCGCGGACACCGAGCGTTACCTCGCGG
>JASLHP010000263.1 GCA_030149625.1 Solirubrobacteraceae bacterium | reverse complement strand
GCCGGCGAGCAGCTTCGCGAGCTGGTGCTCGTCGAGATCCAGGTTGGCGACGGCGACCGGAACCAGCAGCAGATAGAAGAGGATGTGCTCGGAGAAGATCGAGTAGCGCAGGCTGACGCCCGAGGCGTGTCCCACGTATGCGCCGAGCGTCATCGCCAGCGCGAGCATCGTCAGCGCGAACACGAGCGGCCGCGGGACCCGCAGCGGACGTTCGTGGCGCAGCACGTCGAAGAAGGCCGAGACGACGACGAGGCCCACGAGCAGATCGAGCAGCGAGAGGTCTTTGTAGACCTGCGTGTAGAGGTGCGAAGTGAAGTTCAGCAGCCCGAAGTCGGGGCCCTCGCAGAAGATCGTCAAACCGGTGACGAGCGCCAGCGTCAGGACCGGCCTGGTGATCAGCGTCGCGACGAGCACCAGCACGAGCGGCAACAGCAGCCCGGCCGTGCCGAGCACACGTACGCCGACTGCCACCAGCAGCGCGAGCATCGCCGCGGCCGCCGTCGCGATCAGCGTGTCCTTGCGCTGCAGCGCCAGCAGTCTCAGCGATCGCGGCGCCACCGAACGACCGTCCCTCACTCGGAGGCTTGCCGCGAGGCGGAGCTGCCCGTAGGAGCCGCCAGCGGCTCTACGTCGCGGCCGTTCTCGACGATCCTTGCCTGTCGGCGGCGCTGCGCAGCGGCGCGCGAGGAGGTCTCCTCGACGGCCTCGGGTTGGGCCGGGAGCGCCTCGTAAGAGCCGTAGCCGTAGCCGTAGCGGCTCGGATCGCGCACGCCGGTGACGACGATGCCGATCGACGGCACTTTGTGATGGTCGAGGATCGAACGCGCCTGGCGCATCTGCTCGCGCGTCGTGCGGTCCACTCGCGCGACGACGAGCGCGGCATCGATCGCGGGATTGTCGAGCAGCACGTGCGTGTCGGCCACCGGGTTCAACGGCGGCGTGTCGATGATCACCATGCTGCCGTCCCGCGCGAGCTCCGCGATCGCCTCGCTGACGCGCTCGACGCCGAGCAGCTCCGAGGGGTTGTGGGGTAGGGCCCCGGACGGCAGCACGAGCAGGTTCTGCAGCTGCGGCAGTGGCTTCACGAGCAGCGACCCCAGCTCGACCGTGCCGGTGATCGCGGTCGTGATGCCGCGCTTGGCGGCGAGATCGATCGGGCCGAACGTCGTCGGCCGGCGCAGGTCGAGCTCCACGAGCACCGTGCGGCGTCCGCTCAGAGCGATCACGTGCGCGAGGTTGACGGCGACCGTCGTCTTGCCCTCGCCGGCGACGGCGCTGGTCACGAGCAGCGTGTTGAGCTCGCGGGCGGCGGCGCTGAAGCCGAGCGCACTACGCAGGATTCGATACGGCTCGAGCAGCGCCGAGTTCTCCGCGCTGATCACGCGCGAGCTCGTGCGCGGTACTCCCACGAGCGCGGGCAGACGGTAGCCGCGCTCGAAATCGGCGACCGTCTTGACGCGTCGATCGAGCGACTCACGCAGGAACACGAGCGAGAACGCAATCGCCGCGCCGACGAGAAAGCCGATCACGATCGACTCCGAGACGCCGCCGCCGCTCGGGCTCGCCGGTCGCGCCGCCCGTGAGATGATGCTCGTCCCACTCGCGGCCACGGCCTCCAGCGAGCTGAGTCGCAACAGCGTCTGTTCGAGCGTCGTGCGTTCCACAGATTTGGCCGGCAGCGCCGCGATCTGTTCGCGGATTTTGGCCTCGTCGCTGGAGATGCCGGACAGCTGCGACTTGGCACGAAATTCGATGTACTGCGTCGCGAAGGCATTCGCGAGCGTCGCGGAGGCCTGCGGATCGTTGGTCGTCGCGACGATGTTCAGCACATCCGCCGTGGGCGCGGCTTCCACCTTGACCTCGCCCAGCAGTTCGTCCGTGGAGCTCGCCGTCTTCAGCTGATCGCGAACCGCTTCCGCGACTCCCGCCGAGTGCGCGATCAACACCTCCGTGTCGGCTTCGCGCTGCGGTTCGCTGCTGGTGACCGTCGAGATGTTCAACGCGGAGTCGAGCAGGGTGTCGCTCTGGAACGTGACGCTCGCGGTCGCCGTGTAGGACTTGGCCGCGCGCTCGTGGAGGATCGCGAACACCGCCACCGACGCGAACACCACGACGACGATCAGCCGCCAGTGACGGCGCAGGATCTCGAGATCGGCGAGCAGGCCCTCCTGCCTGCTCGTCTCGGGCACGCGTGGCTGGCTCGAGTCAGGTGTGCTCATCGAGGCGGTCGATCGAGTATGGGTAGGCGAGCTTGCAAGCCAGTCGTCTCATTACGGCTTCTATCGTCGGCTCGGTGCGGTGACTGAAGCGGCGCCCGGCACCTTCGAGGAGTCAGCTTAGGACGCCGCAGCCGCATGATATCGACGGCATCGCGGCGCTTTTGCAGTTGTGGGCGCCGACCGTCACGACATGCGTCCATGGTTGGACCGATACCCGCCTGCTCGTGTGCGCAAGCGTCGATAGCAGCCCTGCCGGTATGCGGTCTGGCCCGAGACCGCGACGACGGCGTCGACCAAATCCACCAACAAAGGCACACCCGTCGTGAGGCGGGGCCGCAAAGCCAAGGGGTCTCTCGGAGATAGCCCGGCTACTGAAGGAGCAATGATCGATGAGGAATCTCGCGTTTCACCGGGCGCCCGCGATGCTGTGTCTCGGGCTGCTGGCGACCTTGTGCACGATCGCTCTCGCGGTCTCCCCCGCGGGCGCGCGCGGCGCACGCCGAACGGCCCACACCAGCCTCGCCGACCGTGCGCCCGTGCGCCTGTCCGTCGTCGGCGACCAGCTCGAGTGGCCGGCGATCAGCGGCGTCACGAGCTACGTGGTTCGCCAACGGCTCGGCCGCCATCACGTACGCCGGGTGCTCGCGGCGACGGCGCTCAACCTGAAGGTCCTGCACGATGGGACCGCGTCCTACAGCGTCAGGACCAACGTCAAGGGCAGCGCGTGGGCGTCGATCACGATCGTGTTCGGCGGCTCCGGAAACATCCTCGAGGTGTACGGCGAAAGCTCCGGCCAGGGCGGATCCGGCTCGGGGTCCGGCTCGAAATCGGGGTCGGGCGAAGGCTCCGGCTCGGGAAGCGAAGGCGGCTCGGGATCCGCGGGCGGAGGCGGCTCGGAAAGCGGCTCTGGAGCGGGCACGGGGGGCTCCGGCTCGGGGTCGGGCGGCTCAGGGTCGGGTTCGAGCGGCTCCGGCTCGGGTTCCGGCGGCTCCGGCGAAGGCTCGGGTTCGGAATCCGGCTCGGGATCGGGCTCCGGCGAAGGCTCGGG
>JASLHP010000232.1 GCA_030149625.1 Solirubrobacteraceae bacterium | reverse complement strand
AGGCCAAGAGCGAAATCCCGAAGAAAGCGGTTCACCACAAACTGCGCTACATCGCCGGCGGCGTGCTGATCGTGCTGATCGTCCTGGTCGGCGGCGTGCTCTACTTCAGAAGCAGGCGCCCGCCGGACTGAGTAAGCAAAGCGTCGGCTGGAGCGAGGAAGCGAGCGTCGGCTGGAGCGAGGAAGCGAGCGCCGGCTGGAGCGAGGAAGCGAGCGCCGGAGCGGATGCCTGCGGGTGGCTGCGGATACGGCGGATCATGAGATTGAGAACGAGACTCAGTCTTATGATAGGTTGGCGGGGCATGCACCGCGTACGTCTTCGTGGACCGATCGTCGCAGCGGCGCTCGCCGTGGCGCTCTGCGCGCTCGTGAGCGGCTGCGGGGCGACGGGCGACGGGGTGAGCGCGGGCGGCAAGATCGTCGCGGTGGGTGCAGAGAACCAGTACGCGAACGTGATTGCGCAGGTCGGCGGGCGCTACGTGAGCGCGCTCGCGATCGAGAGCAACCCAAACACCGACCCGCACACCTTCGAGGCCAGCCCGAGCGTCGCCGAGACGATCGCCGCGGCGGAGCTCGTCGTGCAGAACGGTCTCGGCTACGACACGTTCATGGAACGGATCGAGTCGGCGTCGCCCAGCTCGCGGCGCAAGGTGATCGATGTGCAGAAGCTGCTCGGGCTGCCCGACTCGACCCCGAACCCGCACCTCTGGTACGCGCCGACGACGATGCCCGCGGTGGCGCACGCCGTCGCCGCCGAGCTGGCCGCGCTCGAGCCCGCGCACGCCGCCTACTTCGACGCCAACGCGGCCGGCTTCGAACGCTCGCTGGCGCCGTGGAAACGCGCGCTCGCGGGGCTCGCCGCGCGATATCCGCGAGCCGCGGTCGCGACCACGGAGCCGGTCGGCGACTACATGCTCGAAGCCGCCGGCACGGTCAACTTCACGCCGTTTGCGCTGCAGGCGGACATCATGAACGGCATCGATCCGGCGCCACAGGACGTGACGCTGCAGGACGCGTTGTTCGCGAGCCATCGGGTGAAGGCGTTCGTCTACAACCAGCAGGTCACCGACTCGCTGACGCAATCGTTTCTGGACAGCGCGAAGCGCGATGGCGTGCCCGTGGTCGGGGTCTACGAGACGATGCCCACGCCCGGCTACGACTATCAATCGTGGATGCTCGCCGAGGTGCGCGCGCTGCGACGCGCGCTTGCCGAAGGCGTCTCTACGGAGAAGTTGTGAGCGCCGCGAGGGCGCCGGGCGCGAGCGCCGGGCCGCGCGCCGCGGGCGAGGAGGTCCTGCGCGTCGAGGGGCTCGGCGTGCGCCTGTCGGGTCGCGACGTGCTGCGCGAGGTGAGCTTCGCGATCCGCGCCGGTGAGTTCACGGGGCTGATCGGCTCCAACGGCTCGGGCAAGACGACGTTGTTCAGGACGGTCCTCGGCCTGCAGACGGCGAGCGCCGGGAGGGTGCTGCTCGACGGTCGCCCGCGCGCGCGCCGCAACCCGCTGATCGGCTACGTGCCGCAGAAGTTCCTGCTCGACCCCGACATGCCGCTGCGCGCTCGCGATCTCGTCGGGCTCGGGATCGACGCGCACCGCTTCGGCATCCCGCGGCCCTCGCGAGCGCGACGGGCGCTGGTGGACGAGATGCTCGACGCGGTCGACGCGGGCGGCTTCGCCGATTCGCGGGTGGGGCTGCTTTCGGGCGGCGAGCAGCAGCGCGTGCTGATTGCCCACGCGCTGATCGCGCGTCCGAAGCTGCTGCTGCTCGACGAGCCGCTGGCGAACCTCGACCTGCGCGCGGGCCAGGAGGTCGTCGCGCTGCTCGCGCGGATCGCCCGCGAGCAGCGAGTCGCGGTGCTGATCAGCGCGCACGAGATGAACCCGCTGCTGCCGGTGATGGACCGCATCGTCTACCTGGCCGGCGGTCGCGCCGCGAGCGGCACGACCGCCGAGGTCGTGCGCGCGGACGTGCTCAGCGAGCTGTACGGCAGCCACGTGGACGTGCTCGACGTGCACGGACGCGTGCTCGTCGTCGCGGGCGCCGGCGACGACTCGGACCTGCACGGTCACGAGGCTGTGCTGCCGGGCATCGAGGTCGTCTCGTGAGCCGGCCGCAGCTGGCCGGCGCGCTCGCGCCGGTGATCGAGCCGGGGTTCTTCTCGAGCGCCGACGTGCGCTTGGCGATCGTCGTCGGCGCGACCGTGGCGATCGTCGCCGGTGCGGTCGGCGTGTTCACGGTCGTGCGCGGACAGTCATTCGCCGGTGAGGCGCTCGGCGACGTCAACACCACCGGCGGCGCGGCTGCGTTCCTGGCCGGCGTCAGCCCGCTTTGGGGCTTTCTCGTGCTCGGCGTCGCGGCGGCGGCGGCGATGGAGTTGATCGGCATCCAGCGACCGCGCGGACGCGACTTGGCGACGGGCATCGTGCTCGGTGCGTGCCTCGCGCTCGCGGCGCTGCTGCTGTATCTCGTCACCACCGTCCACGACACGACGGGCGCGACTTTCACGATCCTGTTCGGATCGGTGTTCACCGTCTCCAGCTCGACGTTGCCGCTGATCGCGTTGCTGAGCGCGCTCGTGCTGGGAACCGTGGCGCTGCTGTACCGGCCGCTGCTGCTCAGCTCCCTCAGCGCCGAGATGGCGGCGGCGCGCGGTCTGCACGTGCGCGCGCTCGGCGCCGCCTACCTGCTGGCGCTGGCGCTGACGGTCGCGCTCGCGGCGATCACGATCGGCACGATCCTCTCGACCGCGCTGCTCGTCGGCCCCGCCGCGACGGCGCTACGAATGACGCGACGCCCGGGGCTCGCGATCGCGGCGGCCGGCGCGCTGGGAGCGGGGGCGACGTGGCTCGGCATCCTGCTCGCCTACGACAGCTTCTACTGGCCGCCCGTCGGCACCGGCTGGCCCGTGAGCTTCTTCGTGGTGACGTCGATCTTCCTCTCATACCTGCTCTCCGGGCTGCCCGCCCTGTTGCGCCGGCGGCGAGCGGCCGCGTAGATGTTCTCGGGCTTCATGGTCAACGCGTGGGAGGTGGCCAGCATCGTCGCCGTGGTCGCCGGGCTCGTCGGCTTCTTCGTCGTGCTGCGCGGCTCGGCGTTCGTCGCCCACGCGGTGCCCAACGGCTCGTTTGCGGGCGCCGCCGGCGCCAATCTGCTCGGCGCCAGCACGCTCGTCGGGCTGGGGGTGTTCTCATTGCTCGGCGCGCTCGTCATCGGCGTCCTCGGCAGGCGCGGGCGCCATGACGTGGTGACGGCGCTCGCGCTCGTGATGATGCTCGCGCTCGGCTCGCTGTTCTTGAGCTTGAGCGTCGAGTACGCGCCGCAGATCGAGTCGCTGCTGTTCGGCGAGGTGCTCGGCGTCGCGAGCAACCAGATCGCGCCGACCCTCGCGCTCGCGCTCGTGTGCGTCGCCGCGATCGCGTTCCTGTATCGCCCGTTGATGCTCTCCTCCGTGCTCGCGGAGGTCGGCGAGGCGCGCGGCGTGAGCGGCTTCAGGATGGAGCTGTGCTTCCTCGCGGTGGTGGCGCTGGCGAGCACGATGACCGTGCCGGTCGTCGGCACGCTGCTGATCTTCAGCCTGATGATCGGTGCTCCCGCCGCCGCCCGCTCGCTGACGAGCCGGCCACTCGTGGCGATGGCGCTGTCGGTCGCGATCGCGCTGATCACGGTCTGGAGCGCGATCGCGGCCTCGTATGCGACCGACTACCCCGTCGGCTTCTTCGTCGGCACCGTCAGCGCGAGTGCTTACGTGCTCGGACGCGGCTGGGCGGCTTGGCGTGGCCGCCACGCGATCGGTGGCGGGCGCGAATCCGGTCCCCGCGTCAACGACGCCTCTACCATCTCCATATGAGCGGCGAGGCGACGAAGACGGCGGTCACGGCGGGTACGGATGCGCTCGCCGCGTGGGCGCAGCGCGCCGAGCTGGCGCTCGCGGCCGCGGGGCGCAAGCGCGGCGGCGCCAGGCGTGCGCTGCTGGAGCTGCTCGCCGGGCAGGAGTGCGCGCTGACGGCGCTGGAGATCGAGGACGCGCTGCGTGCACGCTCCGCGCGCCCGGTGAGCCGCGCGAGCGTCTACAGGATCCTCGACGAGCTCGAGGCGCTCGAGCTCGTGCAGCGCGTGGAGACGGGTCAGGCGATGGTGCGCTACGAGCGCGTGGACGAGCACGAGTCCCACCACCATCACCTCGTTTGCGACGAGTGCGGCCTGGTGATGCCGTTCTCCGACGCTGGGCTCGAGCATGCGATCGAGATACTCAGCGAGCGCGTGCCGCTGAACGTGTCAGAGCACGAGATCGTGCTGCACGGCGCGTGCCGCGACTGCGCGGCCTGAAGGCTGCGGGGGAGGACGCCTTGCCTGGCGCCCTCCCCGTGTGAGCCGCGCTTTCCCGCCGTGAGCCGGCGTCGTCGCGGACGCCGACGCGGTCGGCTTCAAGCGCCTCGCGGGGAGGCCTCAGGATCGCTTGGATCTTGCCGAACTCGAGGGACCGTACGAACGGCCGCCGGTTGAGCCCATTGCCGGGCTCGACGCATAGTGCTCGTCTGGCCGCCCTCGTAGATACACCACGTCGACGCCAGCCCGCGGCCTGCCCCACAGATAGCTGAGCACGCAGCCGAGCGCGAACACCGCGACCACGAGCAGCACCGGGCCGGAGTCCTCGACGAGCGCGCCGACGACCCCCGCCGCGAGCCCGCCGCTGAGCGCCGCGAGCCAGCCGGGGTCGCCGCCGACGGGCGCGAGCAGCTGGGCGTGACGGCGCACGCCGAGACCGCCGGCCAGCAGCGCAAGGCCCGTGGCGAGGGGCATCACGTGGTTGCGCAGCTCGCCCCAAGCGGCGCCGTAGCGACGCACGATGATGTCGCGCAGGTCGCCGGCGGAGCGCGCGTGCAGGACGCTGCCCGTGAAGTGCCCGCCGCCGTGCGCGGTCGCGAGGTCGATGCCGGCGAGCGCCACGAGCCCCGCGATCGGGCTGACGAGCACGACCAGCGCGCGCCTGCGCGTGAACGCGCCGCTCGTGAGCATGATCGTGGCGACCGCGAAGCCAAAGCTGACGAGGATCACGCCGCCAACGCCCGCGCCGATCCGTGCCGAGCCCTCCACCACCGTGAGGACCACGCCTGCGCCCGCCATCGTGGCGGCCGCGCGGCGACCGCGCACGGCCGGCTGCAACGAGGCGGCGACGGCGGCGAGCCCCATCACGGCGAGCCCCGACTTGAGCTCGTTGCCGATGCCGTAGAAGCGCGCGCCGAGGATCGGGTCGGGGCCGAGCAGCGAGCGCATCAGCAGCTGTGTCCCCGCGAGCGCGTCGGCGCTCAGCGCGGCGAGCGCGGCGATCGCCGGCGCGAGCAGGGCGCGCGGCCACGGAATCAGCGCATCCGTGAGCGCTCCAAGCGCCACGCACGCGACCGCGATCGCGACATATTCAACCGCGGCGCTCGGCTCGAGGGCAGCGGGCATCAGCACGGCGACGGGCGCCCACAGCACGCCCAGGCCGCCGGCGCGCATCGCCCACGCTCGCGCGCGACTCCACGGCGCCGCCAGCGCCAGCAGCAGCGCCCACGCGGCGAGCAGAGCGCCGAGTGCGCTCAGGCGTCGTCCGCCGACCACGCGCAGCCGCGCCATCAACGCGCGCAGGCTCGCCGAGTGAAGCGCGCCGTCTGTCTCGATCGGCTTGCCGCGCATGTCGCGCGGAATCGGCGTCAGCCCGAGATGCGAGAGGATCGTCGGCGCCAGATCGAACGACGCGATCAGGCCGCGCTCGTTGGTGCTCTGCGAGCTGAGCTCGCTGCTGCTGCTGCTGCTGCTGCTGCCACCGCCGCCGCCGCCGCTGCTGCTGCTGCTGCTGCTGCTGCTGCC
>JASLHP010000175.1 GCA_030149625.1 Solirubrobacteraceae bacterium | reverse complement strand
CTAGCTCGCATCGCGTCGACGAGCGACCGCTGGTCGAGCAGGTCGGCCTGGTGCAGCGTCACCCGGTCGCGCAGGTGCTCGATGCGGTCGAACTTCTCCGTCGAGGAGCGGCGGACGTATCGGCGTGCGTGTATAGGCTCTGGCGCTCATGGCAGACCGCCGCAAAGCGCTAGTCACCGGGATCACCGGCCAGGATGGCTCGTACCTCGCCGAGCTGCTGCTCGAGAAGGGCTACGACGTCCACGGCATGGTGCGCCGCGCATCGACCGAGAAGTTCGATCGCATCGAGCACATCCGCGACCGCATCACGCTGCATCAGGGCGACCTGCTCGACCAGCGCTCGCTGGTCGACGCGCTGCGCGCGTCCAAGCCGTCGGAGATCTACAACCTCGCGGCGATGTCGTTCGTCGCCGTCTCCTGGATCCAGCCGACGCTGACCGCCGAGTTCACGGGCACGGGCGTCACGCGCATGCTCGAGGCGATGCGCGAAGTCTGCCCCGAGGCGCGCTTCTACCAGGCCTCCTCGAGCGAGATGTTCGGCAAGGTGCTCGAGGTGCCGCAGACGGAGACGACGCCGTTCTACCCGCGCTCGCCGTATGGCGTCGCGAAGGCGTATGGCCACTTCATCACGGTCAACTACCGCGAGTCGTATGACCTGCACGCTACGTCGGGGATCCTCTTCAACCACGAGTCCCCGCGCCGCGGCCTGGAGTTCGTCACCCGCAAGATCACCTGGCACGCGGCGGCGATCAAGCACGGCCTGCTCGACGAGCTGCGTCTGGGCAACCTCGACGCGGAACGCGACTGGGGCTACGCGAAGGACTACGTCGAAGCGATGTGGCTGATGCTCCAGCGGGACATCCCCGAGGACTACGTGATCGCGACGGGGAAAGCGAACTCGGTGCGCGAGTGCTGCGAGGTGGCCTTCGACGAGGCCGGGCTCGGCGACTTCGAGCGGCACGTGACGATCGATCCGGCGTTCGTGCGCCCGGCGGAGGTCGATCACCTGATCGGCGACCCCGGCAAGGCGGGGCGCGATCTCGGCTGGAAGCCGCAGACGAGCTTCGAGGAGCTGATCCGCCTGATGACGCGTGCCGACCTCGAGCTGCTGAAGCCGCGCTGAGCACACGATGGGGGTGCCGTTGTTCGACACCTCGACGCCCGTGGCCAGCCTGCGCGGCGAGCTCGACGCGGCGATCGCGCGGGTGCTCGACTCGGGGCGCTACATCCTCGGTCCGGAGGTGAGCGCGTTCGAGCGGGAGTTTGCGGCCTATTGCGGCGCCGCGCACGCGGTCGGCGTCGCCAACGGCACGGATGCGATCACGATCGCGCTGCGCGCGATCGGCGTCGGACCCGGCGATGAGGTGGTGGTGCCGTCGTTCACGTTCTATGCCTCCGCCGAGGCGATCCCGCCGACGGGCGCGAGGCCTGTGTTCTGCGACATCGACCCGGACACGTACTGCATCACCGCGGACACGGTGCGCGCGGCGCTCACGCCGCGGACGAAGGCTGTGATCGCCGTGCACCTGTTCGGCAACATCGCCCCGATCGAGTAGATCGAGGCGCTTGGCGTGCCGGTGCTCGAGGACGCGGCGCAGGCGGCCGGCTCGAGGATCGGCGAACGGCGTCCAGGAGCGCTCGGCACGGCTGCCACGTTCTCGTTCTTCCCATCCAAGAACCTCGGCTGCTTCGGCGACGGCGGCATCATCGCGACCTCCGATGACACGCTCGCCGAGCACGCGCGCACGCTGCGCTTCCACGGCTCCCACGACAAGGTCAGCTACGAGCAGGTCGGCTACAACTCGCGCTTGGACGAGCTGCAGGCGGCGATCCTGCGCGTGCAGTTGCCGCACCTCGACGCATGGGCCGACGGGCGCCGGCGCGCCGGGCGCCACTACGAGGACGCTGGTCTCGGCGAGCTCGTCACGCTGCCGAAGCCGACCGCCGGCGCCGAGCCCGCTTGGCACCTGTATGTGGTCAGCGACCCGGACGTAGAGCGTCTGCAAGGCGCGCTGGCCAGCGCGGGCATCGGACACAAGCCTTACTACCGCACGCCGATCCACCGCCAAGCGTCGATGCGCGAGTGGGGCTCGAACGTGGTCCTGCCGGCCACCGAGCACGCCGCGCGCGCGCATCTCGCGATCCCGATGAGCCCGGTGCTGACACGCGAGCAGGTCGATCGGGTGGTAGCAGCGGCGGCCGCCGTGCCGCGCGACGACTGACACGACGACGGCGCATCGCGACGACCGACACGACGGCGCATCGCGAAGAGAGACAAGCTGCGCGACCAGCTCATGAGCGCAGAGCGCTCGAGCGCGCGCGGCTTGCGGCGAGCGTGTGGCATTGCTATGCCGTCCGCTTGCCCGCTCCGATCCGGCGCTGGACGTCGACCGCGGCCGGGCCGGCTCACCGCCACCGCTCGAGCAGGTCCTCCGCGCCCACTTCCCGCACCACGCGCGCGGGCACGCCCATCACCACCGCCCGCGCCGGCACGTCGCGAGTGACCACGGCGCCCGCCGCGACGAACGCCTCCTCGCCGATCTCGACCCCGGGCGTCAGCACGGCGCCGCCGCCCACCCGGCACGCCCGTCGCAGCGTCGCTCCGCGCAGCGGCGTCTGCTCGCCGTGGCGCGCCATCGTGTCGTCGTTCGTCGTGAGCGCGCCGGGTCCCACGAACACGTCGTCCTCGACGATCGTGAACGCCGTCAGATAGACGTTCGTCTGCACGCGCACGCGCGCGCCGATCGTCACGTCGGCCTCGACGACGCTGCCGCGTCCGATCACCGAGCGCTCGCCGAGCTGCGAGCGCTCGCGCACGAAGGCCTGATCGCCGACGATCGCCTCCGCGCCGATGCCGGCGCCCGCGAACACGACCGCGCCTACGCCCACGCTCGCACCCGCCCCCAGCTCCAGCGCTCGCGCCTCGCCGCGCGTGGCCGAGTGGCGCGCCAGCCGCGGGCGCTTGCCCAGCACGGCGTGGTCTTCGATCGTGCAGCGCTCGCCGATCACGGTGCCCGCGTGCACGACGACGTATGCGCCGAACGACACGTCGTCGCCCACGACTACTCCCTCGCCCAGCAATGGCCCGGGCGCTCGCCAGCCGCCCGTCGGCCGCGGCCCGGCGAGCGCCCGCGGACGGTCCCCGGCTCCCGCCGCGCCGGGCGCGCTCATTGGCGATCCTTGGGTTGCCTCACAGCCGCACTACGTTGGCGCTGTTCGACGCGCGCGTGACGCCGCGCAGGTCGAGCACGAGACGCGCGCGGCGTGCGATCAGCTCGTGGTCGACTCCGGGGTGAGCGGTGACGATCAACGCCAGGTCGGTATCCGCGAGGACCGTTTCGAACGGCGTATTCGTGAGCGCGAACTCGGGTAGAGCCGGCACGTGCGGGTCGTGGTAGAGAACCTCCGCGCCGAGGGCTTTGAGCAGCGCGATGATCTTCAGCGCGGGCGACTCGCGCACGTCGCCGACCCCGGGCTTGTAGCTGACGCCGACGACGGCGATTCGCGCGCCTTTCACCGACATGCCCCTGTCGTTGAGCGCGCGCTGCGCCTTTGCGACGCAGTGGTAGGGCATCTGCTGGTTGACCTTGCCGGCGAGCTCGATGAACTCTGTCGCCATGTCGAACTCGCGCGCGCGCCAACTCAGATAGAAGGGGTCGACGGGCAGGCAGTGGCCGCCCATGCCTGGCCCCGGCTCGAAGCGCATGAACCCGTACGGCTTGCTTGCCGCCGCGTCGACCACCTCCCAGATGTCGATTCCCATGCGGTCGGTCAGCATCGCCAGCTCGTTGACGAGCGCGATGTTGACCGAGCGAAAGATGTTCTCCAGCAGCTTTGTCAGCTCGGCGGCCTCCGGACTCGAGACGCGCACGAGCTCGTCGCACACCAGGCTGTAGAGTGCGTGCGCGCGCTCGACGCAGGCGTCGGTCAGGCCGCCGAGCACCTTCGGCGTGTTGCGCAGCGTGAAGTCGGTGCGGCCCGGATCGACCCGCTCGGGCGAGAAGGCGAGGTGAAAGTCGCGCCCCGCGGCCAGCCCGGACTCCTCGAGCAGCGGCGCCACGCGCTCGCGCGTCGTGCCCGGGTAGGTGGTCGACTCGAGCACGACCAGCTGGTCGGCCTGCAGCACCTCCGCGAGCGCGCGTGTGGCGTCGATCAGCGGCCCGAGATCTGGCTCGCGGTTGCGCGTCAACGGCGTGGGCACGCAGATCAGGACCGCGTCCGCCTTCGCCAGGCGCGCGTAGCGCGTCGTCGCGTGGATGCGATCCGCCGTTGCCAGGAGCGACTCGGAGGCGACGTCCTCGACGTAGGACTCGCCGGCCGACAGCGCCTCGACCTTTCGCGAGTCGACGTCGACCGCGATCACGTCGCAGCCCTCTTGTGCAAACGCGACCGCGAGCGGCAAGCCGACGTAGCCCAGCCCGATCACACCGACGGTCGTCATCTCGGCCGCCAGTGTAAGGCGTTACCGGGACGAGCCTGCGGCGAGGAGCAGCGAGCGCACGTCGGCCTGCACCATCCGCTCTACCAGCTGCTCGAAGCTCAGCCGCGCCCTCCAGCCGAGCTGCGTGCGCGCCTTGCTCGGATCTCCCACGCTCGGCGTGCCCTCGGCGGGACGCACGAGCGAGGGGTCCACGTGCACGTGGCGCTCCGCGTCCAGCCCTACGCACGCGAACGCGACCGCCGCGAGCTCCGCGACGGTGTGACCGACGCCGCTCGCGAGCACGTAGTCGTCGGGCAGGTCCTGCTGGAGCATCAGCCACGCGCCCTCCACGACGTCGCCCGCGAACGACCAGTCGCGCACCGCGTCCATCGAGCCGAGCGTCAGCTGTTGCTCCAAGCCAAGGCTGATCGCGGCCGCGCCGCGGGTGACGCGACGCGTGACGAAGCGCTCGGGCCTGCGCTCGGACTCGTGGTTGTAGACGATTCCCGAGCTCGCGTGCAGCCCCTCGCCCGCGCGCAGCGCGCCCACCAGCTGGTGACCGGCGAGCTTGGCGATCGCATAGGGGTTCGTCGGCCGGCACGGCGTGCTCTCGCGTTGCGGGCTCTCGGGCGCGTCGCCGAAGATCGCGCCGGAGGCCGGTACGAACACGCGCGTGTCGGGGGACGTGTCGCGTACTCCCTCGAGGATCGCGGCGCACGCGCCGGCGATCGTCGCGATCGTCTCGCCGGGTCGCCGCCACGAGTCCGGCACGAACGACGGCGCCGCCAGGTGGTAGAGCTCGCCGGGGCGCACGCGCTCGATCGCCGCGCGCAGTGTCTCTGGCTCGCGTAGCTCGCCGCGCACGAGCTGTAGCTCTGCGCGCAGGTGCTCGCTGCAGCCGAGCGACTCGTCCGCGTCGTCGCGGATCAGGCCGGTGACGGCGTAGCCCTTCTCGAGCAGCAGCTCCGCGAGGAACGAACCGTCCTGCCCCGTGATGCCCGTGATCAATGCGCTGCGCTTGCTCGTCACTGAGAGGGCAGCTTATGCGCTCTCAACCGTCGTCACGCCCGTCGTAGACGTCTGCGAGCGCGCGCGCGACGACCTCCGGAGCGCACAGTGCTCGCACGCGCTCGCGAGCGCGCTCGCCGGCCTCGCGATCGCCGCGGACGCGTGCGGCCGCGCTCGCGAGCGCGGCCGCGTCGCCGGGCGGCACGAGCGCATCCGGGTCGACCAGCTCGGGGAGCGCGCCGACGCTGCTGGCGATGACCGGCAGCCCCACGGCCATCGCCTCGGCCGCGGACAGGCCGAAC
>JASLHP010000443.1 GCA_030149625.1 Solirubrobacteraceae bacterium | reverse complement strand
GGTTGAAGCACACCTCGCACAGGCCGATCCGCTCCTTGACCTCGTGGATCGCGTCGGCGAGCGCGCCCGCGTCTTCGTCGGACGAGCGCAGGATGTGGAACGCGAGCCGCTGCGCGGTGCGGTTGCCCACGCCGGGTAGCTTCGACAGCTCCGTCACCAACCGCTGCACCGGCGGCGCATAGGAGGTGCTCACCGCTTCATCACAGGCCCGGCAGGCCAAGCCCGCCGAGGGCGCCCAGATCGAGACCCGCCGTAGCGCCGCCCATCTTGCTCTCTGCCAGCTCCTGTGCCATCCGCAGCGCCTCGTTGACCGCCGCCAGCACCATGTCGGAGAGGATCTCCACATCCTCCGGGTCCACAGCCGACGGATCGATCTTCACCTCGCGTACCTCGAGGGCACCGCTCACCTTCACCGTCACCATGCCGCCGCCCGCCGACGCTTCGACCACCTCGCTCTTGAGCTGTTCCTGAGCGAGCTCCATGTCCTTCTGCATCTTCTGCACCTGCGCCATCATCTGCTGCATGTTCGGCATCCGCGGCTGCTTTGCCATCACGCGCCTTTCTCGTAGCTCGCCGCGGCCTCAGCGCCGCGATCGTCATCCCCGCCATCGGTGATCTCCTCCGCGTCGAACTCGTCGATGAAGCGTTTCACCCACTCGTCCTCCGAGCGCCCAGCGCCGTCGCCGTCGCCGTCGCCGTCGCCGTCGCCGTCGCCCGCCAGCGTGTCCCGCAGCTCGTAGCGCAGCCGCCAACGCCCGCCCGCCAGCGCGCCCAGCGCCTCGCCCAGCGCCGCCCTGTTCGCCGGGCTTTCCGCTTTCTTCTTGTTGAACTCCGCGCTGAACGGATACGCCAGCGTCAGCTCCTCGCCCTCCACCTCCACCGGGCGCGCCTCGTCGATGCACGCGCCCAGCAGCCCGTTCTCGCTACGCACCAAGTCCACCACCGCCGGCCACAGCGCATAGATCGACTCGATGTCCCGTGGCACCTCCACGACCGGCTCAGGCGCAGGGTCCATCGCCGGCGGAGCCGGCGACTCGTGCTGTGGCTCAGGCGCAGGGTCCACCGCCGGCGGAGCCGGCGACTCGTGCTGTGGCTCAGGCGCAGGCGTCGCCGTCGGCTGAGCCTCGGAGGCTGGCGCGGGAACGTGCATCCTCGCCTCGTCTCGCGCTGCGCCATCCGTCGCGGCCGCCGTAGGCGGCCCCTTAAAATCCTCGCCGTTCCCGCGGCCATCCGCCGGCAGACCGCGCTCCAGCCGCTCGATTCGCGCCAACAGCGCGCGCGTCGAGCCGTCCGTCTCCGGGCGCGCGGCCTTCACCAGCGCCAACTCCAGGCGCGTGCGCGCGTCCGCACCCGCACGCACGCCCTCCATCGCCTCGCCCAGAAGCTCCAGCAGGCGCACCACCGTCGCGTGATCCACCCGCGCCGCCTGCTCGCCCAACGCCGCGTCCGCCTCCGGCGTCAGCGACAGCTCCGCCGGCACCTCGTTCAGCACCTGCACCACCAGCAGCTCGCGCGCGCGCACCTCCAGGTCAGACGCGAACGAGCCCGCGTCGCGACCCTGCTCCACACACTCCTCCAGCGTCCGCAGCGCCCGCGCCGCGTCGCCCGCGGCCACCGCGTCCACCGTCGCTTCCAGCAGGCGCGCGTCCGCAACCCCCAGCACGGCCAGCACGTCCTCGAGCGCGATCCGCTCGCCGCTGTAGGTCACGATCTGCTCCAGCGTGCCCAGCGCGTCGCGAAAGCTCCCCGTCGCCGCGCGCGCCAGCGCCGCGACCGCCGCCGGCGGGATCTCGATCGACTCCGCCTGCGCCGCCCTGCGCACCACGCTCGCGATCTGCTCCACCGTCGGACGGTGGAAGTCGAAGCGGTGGCAGCGATCCACAACCGTCGCCGGCACCTTGTTCGCCTCCGTCGTCGCCAGCACGAACACCGTGTTCGGCGGCGGCTCCTCGAGCGTCTTCAGAAACGCGTTCCACGCCGCCGTCGAGAGCATGTGCGCCTCGTCCAGGATGTACACCTTGCGCCGGCCGCTCACCGGCGCGTACGCCACGCTCTCGCGCAGCTCGCGAATGTCGTCCACCGAGTTGTTCGACGCCGCGTCCATCTCGATCACGTCGAGCGACGTCGCCGCCGCGATCGACGAGCACGAGTCGCACACCCCGCACGGCTCGATCGTCGAGTCGCCGGCGGTCGCGCGGGGGGGATTCTGCTCGCAGTTCAAGCACGCCGCCAGGATCTTCGCCATCGACGTCTTGCCCGTCCCGCGCGAGCCCACGAACAGATACGCGTGGTGCACCTTGCCGCGCTCCACCGCGTTGCGCAGCGTCCGCACCACCGGCTCTTGGCCGACCACCTCAGCGAACGTCCGCGGCCTGTGCCGGCGGTAAAGCGAGCGCCGCTCGTCCTTTGGCTGCTCCTCTTCGCGCACCGTCGTCTGAGTCTACCCACGCGCACGAGCGCCCTCGCGCGCTCGCCTCCCGCCGGCTCGCGCACCGACGCCGCCACGGCCCGGCGCCCGCGCCAGCGGGTAGCGTGCCGCCGCATGAACGCCGCCGTCTGGCGCTTCGCCCGCCGTCTCGCCGCTCACTGGGCCGGTCTCTCCGCGATCGCCGCCGGCGCCGTCGTGCTGCGCCTGCTGGCCGGCGTCGGCTTCGCCAACTACGACACCCTGTACGCACTCGCCTGGGGCGGACAGCTCTCCCGCGGCAGCCTCCCCGCCTACGACGTCCCCGTCTCGCCCACGCCGCACCCGCTCGTCGAGATCCTCGGGCTCGTGCTCGCGCCGCTCGGGCCAAGCGCGGTCGAGACGCTCACCGTCGCGCTCGCCTTCCTCGCCCTCTCCGCCGCAGGCGGAGAGGGCGAG
>JASLHP010000442.1 GCA_030149625.1 Solirubrobacteraceae bacterium | reverse complement strand
AGCGCGCAACCCGCACGACGTCGCTCGCTAGCGCCCGACCCGCACGGCGCGCAGGCCCGTGCGCAGCCCGAAGCGCGCGAGCGCCGCGGGGTAGCGCTCGGCGGCGGCGATCGTCTGCTCCAACGCCGCCGCGAAGCGGCGAATCTCCGACTCCTCGATCGTGAGCGCGGGCAGGGCCTTGATCACGTTCATGTGGTGGCCGGCGACCTGGCAGAAGATCTTGTGCTCGTGGAACAGCGGCACGGTCACGAGCTGCGAGAACAGCCCCGGCTGGCGGCGCTCGACCCGCTCCCACAGGCGCCGCGCGCTCGCGCCCGCGGGCGGCCCGAATTCGATCGCCCACATCAACCCGAGCCCGCGCACGTCGCTGACGACCTCGAAGCGCTCCACCAGCGGCCGCGTCAGCGCGAGCAGCAGCGCGCCCATGCGCTCCGCGCGGGCGACGAGCTGCTCGCGGTCGAGCACTCGCAGCGTCGCCAGCGCGGCGGCCGCAGCGAGGTCGTTGCCGCCGAACGTCGAGCCGTGCCTGACGGCGCGCTCCATGCCGTCGAACACGCGCTCGAACGCCGCGCGCGAGACGAGCACCGCGCCGATCGGCACAAAGCCACCCGAGAGCGCCTTGGCTACGCAGATCATGTCCGGTTGAAGGCCCCAGTGCTCGAGCGCCAGGAAGCGCCCCGTGCGCCCGATGCCGGTCTGCACCTCGTCGCACACGAACAGCGCGCCAGCCTCGCGGCACAGGCGCTGGGCAGCCGGCAGGTAGTCGGCGGCGGGCAGGTTGACGCCCTTGCCCTGGATCGGCTCGACGACGAACGCCGCCACGTCGCCGCGCTCGAGCTCGCGGGCGAGCGCGTCGAGATCGCCGAAGCCGACGGCGTCGCAGGCCGGCAGCAGCGGCCCGAACCCGTCGCGAAACTCGGCCCCGCCGTTGAGCGACAGCGAGCCCAGCGTGAGCCCGTGAAAGGCGTGCTCGGCGTACAGCACGCGCGGGCGTCCGGTGGCCGCTCGCGCGATCTTGATCGCCGCCTCGACCGACTCGGTGCCGGTGTTCGCGGGCACCATCGCCGCGACGCTGCCCGGTGCGCGCGCCAGCAGCTGCTCGGCGAGCACGCCGCTGAGCAGCGTCACGCCCAATTGCGGCAGATTGCCCGTGCGCGCCTCGAGCAGCTGCTCGATCGCGGCGCGCGCCTCGGGATGGTTGCGCCCGATCGCGAACACGCCGTAGCCGCCGAACAGGTCGAGGTAGCGCTCGCCGTCGGCGTCGATCAGATGCGCACCGTCGCCGCCGCGCCACACCTTGTCGAACCCCAGCGTGCGCACGATCCGTCCCATCTGCGGGTTCAGATGGCGGTCGTTCAGCGACATCTCCTCGCCGCCGCGCGATTCGAGGATCTGCCGCACGCTGGGCACAGGGTCGGCTGCCATCGCCAGCTGAGGCTACTGCGCGGCCCGCGAACAGGCGCGGAGCGCCGAAGGCGCACGAACTGACGTCCGATCGCGCTACCCCGAACGGGGGATGCCCTCGCGCATCACGCGAATCGGCTTAAGCTGACAATTGTCTGTGTCGTGCATGTGGTCGAAGTCCTCGCCAGCCGCTCAAGGCGGTTTCCGAACTAGCCGAAGGCATCCGATATGCAAGTAGATTCCTGGCTTTGCCCGACGGAGCTGGACCGCAGTCGCGTCGTCGACGCCAACGCCCGCGTGCGCAACATCCGCAAGGTCGGCACTTGCGCGGTGGGGCTGGCGCTGCTGAGCGCCGCGCCATGGCTCGGCTGGTGGACGTTCATCCTGCTGGCGCTGTCGGTGCTCAACTTCGTCAACGTCGAGCGCCGCATGGCCACGAGCGCGAGGCCGGAGCGCGTGAGCGCGAGCGCGATCGTGATCACGATGCTGCTGATCGCCACGGGCGTCGCGCTCAGCGGCGGCCCGCGCAGCCCGGCGCTGCCGTGGCTCGTGTTGCCGGCCGCGATGGTCGCGGCGCGCTTTCGCGCGCAGGTCGTGATCGCGGCGCTCGCGCTGACGGTCGTCGTGATCCTCGCCGCGACGCTCGGCGTCGACAGCGGCGCCACGATCGCGAACCCGGTGCCGGCGATCGCGACGCTCGCGCTGCTCGCCGGCGTCGTCTCGATCGTGCTCGCGCTGCAGGCGGCCGAGCTGCACCACCGCGACGAGGCGATCCTCGACCCGCTCACGGGGCTGCTCAACCGCCACGCGCTGGCGCCGCGCTTCGCGGAGATCTCCGTGCAGGCGCGGATGAGCAACCAGCCCGTGTGCCTGCTGCTGTCCGACGTCGACAACTTCAAGGCGATCAACGACGAGCACGGCCACGATCGGGGCGACGCGGTGCTGCGCGACGTCGCATACGCGATGCGCACCCAGTTGCGCTCGTTCGAGCTCATGTACAGGCTCGGCGGCGAGGAGTTCCTAGTGGTGCTCGCCGGCGCCGAGCCGAGCGCGGGCGCGGAGGTTGCCGAGCGGCTGCGCGCGGCGGTCGAGCACGCTTGCCCCGCGGGCATCCTCGTGACGATCTCCATCGGCTTGAGCGCGGCCCGTGGCGAGCTCGTGCGCTACGACGCGCTGTTCAAGGCGGCGGACACCGCGCTGTACGCAGCCAAGCACGCCGGGCGCAACCGCATCGTCGCGGCGCCCGCGTACGGCGCGGCGACTATCGGCGATGGCCTCGATCCGAGTCCGCGGCTCGCGACGAAACCTGCTTCGATCGATGCCCTTCTCGCGTTTAGGCCGGCGGAAACGGGGTAGAATGGCAGTGAGACGCGACCTCGGGCCACGGGGCGCGACCTGCGAGCAGGAAGGAGCCGGGACATGCCTACGCTGGCCACGAGACCACCGTCGACAGTGCGCAGCGCCCCTGCCACGAGCGTCGACGTGAACGCGCTGTTCGACCGCTGGCAGCGCGACGGCGACGCGAGCGCGCGCGAAGCGCTGGTGCGACAGTTCATGCCGCTCACTCGCGGGCTCGCCCGGCGCTACGGCCGCTCGTCGGAGCCGTTCGAAGATCTGCTCCAAGTCGCGTCGCTGGGTCTGCTGAAGGCAATCGACCGCTACGACACCAGCCGCGGCCCGTTCGCATCCTTCGCCGTGCCGACGATCCTCGGCGAGATGCGACGCTACTTCCGCGACTCTGGATGGGCGATTCACGTCCCGCGAGGCGCACAAGAGCGCGCGCTGAAGGTGCGCGACGCCCAAGAGCGGCTCGCCAACGAGCAGGGCCGCTCGCCGAGCGTCAACCAGCTCGCCGAGTATCTCGAGTTCGAGATCGAGGACGTGCTCGATGCGCTGCAGGCCGTCCAGGCGTACGACACCCTCTCGCTCGACGCGCCGCGACCGAGGGCCGACGGAGAGGTCGTCGCCTACGGCGAGACGCTCGGTCAAGACGACGAGCGCTACGAGCTGGTCGAGCTCGACGCGACGCTCACGGCGGTGCTCGGCCACATCCCGCCACGCGAGCGCGCGATCCTGCGCATGCGCTTCATCGAGGACCTCACGCAGACCGAGATCGCACAACGTGTGGGCATCTCCCAGATGCAGGTCTCGCGCCTGCTGCGGCGCTCGCTCGAGCAGCTGCGAACGCTCACGCAAGATGCCGCGAGCTGAGCTCGCCGGCGTCAGCGTGACACCGGTTCATCACGGGGCCACCCTCAGCCGATACCTGCGTCCGTCGGCGCGAATCCGGCCCGTCGCCGCTGCCCGATGGCCGACATCCCGCAGCTTCGCCTGAGCCTCGCCAACAGGCCGGAGAATGTCCTGGTCGTGCGCCAGGCGTTGACGGGCGTGGCCGAGTGCGTGGCGCTGGACGCGATCGAGACCAACGACCTCAACACAGCCGTGACCGAGGCGTGCAACAACGTCGTGGCGCACGCCTACGACGGCGCCGAGGGTCCGCTGGAGCTGGACGTGTATACGCGCGTTGACGCAATCGCGGTGGTCGTG
Source organism: Solirubrobacteraceae bacterium (assembly GCA_030149625.1). The sequence goes on along the minus strand of JASLHP010000442.1, from coordinate 208 downwards.
CGCGATCGTGGCCAGGGTATGGGCGCCGCCGGCGGGCGCGGCAGCGAGGACGAGCCGGGAGGGATGGGCTTGGCGGTGATCGACGCGCTTTCACGACGGGTCGAGTTCGTGCAGCCGCCGAGCGGCGGCACGGAGGTGCGCATGGAGTTCGCGGCGGCGAAGGCCGCCCTCGCGCCGCTGGAGCCGCACGAGCCGTCGACGCCCGCCG
>JASLHP010000082.1 GCA_030149625.1 Solirubrobacteraceae bacterium | reverse complement strand
GATGTGCATGCGCGTCGGGGCCGTCACCCACCGCGGCTACGGCGAGCTCGTGCTGCAGCGCTACGGGCGCGCGTGGGGCTGGTTCGGCGCCGGCGACCTGACGCTCACCAATCTCGTCACGCTGATCGCGGAGTTCGTCGCGATTCGCGTGGGACTCGCCTACTTTCATCTCGGCTCTGTCGTCGCGGTCGTGCTCGGCCTCGCGCTCGTCGTGTTCACGCTGAGCGGCGGGCGTTACTGGCGCTGGGAGCGCATCGTGCTCGGTCTCGCGGCGTTCAACGGCCTGTTCCTGCTGGCGGCGATCCTCGTCAAGCCGGACGTCGGCTCGATCGCGGGCTCCTTCGACTTCACGCCTTTGCCGGGCGGGGGCCTGACGACGCTCCTGCTGCTGCTCGCATCGACGATCGGCGCGACCGTCACGCCGTGGATGATCTTCTTCCAGCAGAGCGCCTCAGCCGATAAGGGCATGACCCCCGCGGATGTCGCCTACGGTCGCTACGACACAGCTCTCGGCGCGCTGCTCGCGGCGATCTTCGGGATCGGCGCGCTCGTCGCGGGCGCGGCGCTGCGGGTGGGTGGGCATCGATTTGAATCGGCGATCCAGGGCTTCGCCGGCGCCGGCTTCCCCGAGGCGCTGAGCAGCGTCGCGGGCGGCGCCGCGGGAACCGTGTTCGCGCTCGGGCTGATCGAGGCCGGCGCGGTGGCGATCCTCACGATCTCCGCGAGCACGGCGTATGCGGCCGGCGAATGCGTCGGCGCATCGCACAGCTTCAACAGCTCGCCGCGTGGCGCTGCCGTCTTCTACGCCGCGAACATCGGTGTCGCGCTGCTCGCCGCCGTCGTGATCCTGATCCCCGGTGCGCCACTGTTGTCGATTGCGCTGAACGCCAACGTGCTCGCCACCGTGCTGCTGCCGGTGAGCCTCGTGTTGATGCTGATGCTCGCCAACGACAGGGGACTGATGGGCCCGTGGGCGAACCGGCGCTCGACGAACGTGGTCGGGCTTGCGGTGATCGCGTTCGTCGGGCTCTGCGGCGCCGCCTACGGCATCGACTCCTTCTTGCAGAGCGTCCACGTGGTCGGCTGATGAGCGCGGACAGGCCAGCCGGCGACGGTTCGGACGCAGATCACGGCGCGGCTGTCATCGCCGAGCGTGACCTGCAGGCCCAGGAGCGCGCGGAGGACGAGCTGATCATGCACCTGGAACGCGACCAATTCGTCGCGGAGACCTCGCGCCCGGTGCCGCGCGCGCCGCTCGGCGCCCGCGCGAGCGCGGGCTTGTGGTCACTGCGCGTCTTCGTCGTGCTCGTCGGTCTGATGGTGATCTACACGTTCGTCGCGCAGCTGCGCTGAGCGACGCACTCACCCGCGCGTGCGGTGGGCCAGCGGTTCAGCTGACCAGCAGGTGCACGATCGCGAACACGCCGACGAGCACGATCACGCCACGCAGCGCTTCCGGCGGCAGCCGACGCCCGTAGCGCGCGCCGAGCTGTGCGCCGGCGATCGACGCGCAGGCGATGATCGCCGCCGCTCCCCAATCGACGTGTGCGGCGAACGCGAAGTACAGGCCGGCGACGCCGTTGACGAGGCCGGCGAGCACGTTCTTGAGCGCGTTCGTGCGCTGCAGGTCCTGCGCGAGCGCGGCACCGAGGATCGCGAGCAGCAGGATGCCCTGCGCCGCGCCGAAGTAGCCGCCGTAAACGCCTGTCAGGCACACCGCGATCGGCACGAGCAGCGCGCCCTTGCGCTCGAGATCGACCTCGCGGCCGGCGAGCACGCGCGCGAGCCGCGGCTGCAGCAGCGTCAGCACGAGCGCGAGCGCGATGAACACCGGCACGATCGCCTTGAACGCGGCGGCTGGAAGCACGAGCAGCAGCACGGCGCCGGTGATGCCGCCCGCCACCGACATCGAGCCCAGGCGCAGCGCCCGCGCGCGCTGGCCGGCGAGCTCGCGCCGGTAGCCGATCGCGCCGGACACCGAGCCGGGGACGAGCCCGATCGTGTTCGACACGTTCGCGGTGACAGGGGCGTAGCCGAACGCGAGCAGCACCGGGAAGGTGATCAGCGTGCCGCTGCCGACCAGCGTGTTGATCGCGCCCGCTCCCAGCCCGGCAAGGGCGACGGCGACGATTTCACCGAGGCTCATCCCGAGTCAACGTGGGGCGAGCTTTGGCTCTACCGTTGGTGGCATGGACGTCGAGAAGGCTATCCGCACGCGGCGCACCCACAAGGCGTTCACCGCCGAGCCGATCGCGCCGGCGGTGCTCGACGAGCTGTTCGAGCTCGCGAGCTGGGCGCCCAACCACCACCTCACGAACCCGTGGCGCTTCCGCGTGCTCGGCGCGAGCACGCGAGAGCGGTTGATGGCGCTGGCCGAGTCAGAGCGGGAGGGAGCCGCTGTCAAGCTGCGGCGTGCGCCCACGCTGGTCGCGGTCGCCGCCGAGCAGGGCGGCGATACGGCGCAGGACCGCGAGGATCTGCTCGCGACGGCTGTCGCCGCCTACCTGGTGTTGCTGGGCGCGCACGCTCGCGGCTATGCCGGCTACTGGCGCACGGTGCCGCTGCTCGACGACCCTCGCGGACGCGAGATCATCGGCTTGGCGCCCAGCGAGACGCCGCTTGGGTTGCTGTATCTCGGGCATCCCGTGCAAGAGCAGCGAGTGCCGGAGCGCGCACCCCTGTCAGAGATAGTCAGCTACCTGGAGTGAGGCCGTGCGCTCGGAGCGGCCACGCCTCGCCTGAGCCCCGATCGGGTGTCCTCCGGGGTCGCGGAAGCCGTCGCGAGCGCTGCCATATCTCCTGCATGAACGCGCAAGCCCATGCGTTAGCCTTGATCGGCTATGAAACGCCGGTCGATCGTCGCGCTGCTGATCTTGGCCGTGGCAGCAGTCGCGGTCGTCACCCTCGGCACCCGCGATCGCGGCGTCGGCGGCCTGATTGGCCCGCGCTCGGCGGCCGGCGAAACCGCCGCCGCCTCGCCCTTGCCTCGCACTGTGCTCGTGACGCTGCCCGCTCGCACGATCGACAACGGCACCGATCCGCTCACGGTGACGCTGTCGGCGCCCGTTTCCCCCACCTCGCCGCCGCCGTCGCTCGAGCCGCACGTCGCCGGCACATGGAGCGTCGTCGGCGACTCAGAGGTGTTCACGCCGGTCTCGACGCTCCAGCCGTGCTCGGAGTACTCGCTGACCGTGTGGGCGCGCACCAGCTCCACAGCGCACACCGAGCTCGGGCGCAAACAGACGATCGGCCTGCGTGTGGCGTGCCCGCCGCTGCTCGCCGCGCAGCAGGCGCTCGCACGTCTCGGCTACCTCGCGGCGAAGTTCCACCCCCGCTACATCGTCCACATCGCCGCCGGCGCGGAGACGCGCCGCGAAGCCGCGGAACACGCCTTCCATCCGCCACGCGGCGCGCTCGTCGCCGACCCCTCCGACGCGCCGCGGGTGCAGGGCGGCGGTGTGCTCGATGCGACGACGCGCGGCGCGCTCGAGGTCTACCAGGCTGACCGCGGGCTGCAAGTCACCGGTGAACCAGACAGCGCGACGTGGGCGTCGCTGCTGTACGACGAGACCAACGATCGTCG
>JASLHP010000041.1 GCA_030149625.1 Solirubrobacteraceae bacterium | reverse complement strand
GGCATCCAGCGCGTCGCCGAGGTGGCGTCCCGCCTGCTTGAGCGAGGCCTCCTTGTTCATCGTGACGATCGGCCAGCCGCAGCACTTGCGCATGCCGGCGTACTCGATCACGGTGCCACCGAGCGCATCGATGACCTGCTCCAGGTAGTGGTCGCGGGGGTGCTCGGCGTCGATGCCCAGGCGCTTGCGCGGGCGCACGATGTAGCAGCCATAGAAGGGGCCGACGCGGAGGTTGGTGAGTGGCCGCTTGACGCGTGCGCGCAGTGCGTCGAGGCCGAGCGCGAGGCCGACGAGCTGCGGCAGATGCAGCACGGGCATGTTCAGCTGGCGGCCGACGACGCCGGCGGCGAGCGGCTGCTGTAGGTCGAGGTTGAGGTGGCACAGCGGGCAGGGCGTGACCAGACAGTCCGCCTCGGCGTCGACGGCGTCGCCGAGGTGACGTCCGGCCTGCTTGAGCGAGGCTTCCTTGTTCATCGTGATGATCGGGAAGCCGCAGCACTTGCGCATGCCGGCGTACTCGATGACGGTGCCGCCGAGCGCGTCGATCACCTGCTCCATGTAATGGTCGCGCGGGCGTTCGGCGTCGATGCCCAGACGCGCGCGCGGGCGCACGATGTAGCAGCCGTAGAAGGGGCCCACCTTGAGGTTCGTGAGCGGTCGCTCGACGCGCGCCTTCAGCGTGTCCAGGCCAATCTCCTCGACGAGCAGCCACAGGAAGTTCTTGTTGGTCAGGCCCTTCTCATAGGAGAGGCCCTCGGCGTTGAGCGTCGAGTTGACGTGTGCGCGGTACTCCGCGTTCGCGTCCAGCCGCTCCTGGCACTCGCTCTGTGCGCCCTGGCACGTAGAGCAGATGTTCATCATCATCGCCGCGCCCTCTACCTGCTGGGCGAGCGCGAAGGTGCGCGCGTTGAGCGTGTCCGCGAGCTCCTGGTTGTGCTCGGCGATGACGCCCGCGCCGGTGCAGCACGCGCGGTCGAGCTGCACGAGCTCGATGTCGAGCAGCGGCGCGACCTTGGCCATCGAGCCGTGCAGCTCGGGAGTAAAGCCGCGGCTGACGCAGCCGGGCCAATAGGCGACCTTCATTGGTCATCCTCCTTTGGTCCGTTGGCCCCAGATGGGAGGTCTGTCGGCTCCGCTCCGGCTGGAGGCGGCTGTGAGCCGCCGGCCTCGTGGCTGACGCCGACGGCGATGGGATCGCCGGAGGAGGACTCGGCCGGTTCGTCCTCGCCGACGACGTACAGGTTCAGCTCGTAGCGTTCGGCGCGGCTCTCGACCTTCTCGTAGATCGCCTGCACCGCCTTGAGGTCCGAGCTCGGGATCTTGTGGCCGAAGATCGCGATCTTGGGATTGAACTTGCCGCGCATCAAGCCTCTGAGGATGACCGGGAGCGATGAGAGGAGCTCTTTTCCGGCCGCGGGAGTGAACTTCGCGAACCATGAGTTGCCGCCATATGAGCGCGGAATCATCTCGGCCTCGTGCAGCAGCCCGTAGTTGCGAATCAGGCCGACCATCGTGGCCTCATGGCGCTCGCCGTTGTTCTGGTCGACGATGTGCTGGTCGCCCGTGGCGATCCGTCGCAGGCGCATGATCTGGCCCATCGGGTTGACGCCCTTGGGGCACGCCTCGACGCACTTGAAGCAGTGCGTGCAGTCGAAGATGCCCTGCGGGTCCTGCGCGAGATCGTTGAGCCGCTCGAACTGCTCGTCGTCGCGCGGATCGCCGACGAAACGGTAGGCCTTGGCGAGCGCCGCCGGGCCGATGAAGCCCGGATCGACCTCCATCGCCAGACAATCCGAGACACACGCGCCGCACTGAATGCACGCCATCGTCTGCGTGACATCGACCATTGCCTCTTTCGAGACCAGGTACTCGCGCTCGGGGACGGGCTGCTTTGGCAGCAGCCACGGCGTGACGCGCTGGATCTTCTTCCAGTGGACCGCGTCCATGTCGACGATCAGGTCCTTGATCACGGGCATGTTGCCCATCGGCTCGATCTCGATCACGCCGTCCTTCGCGCCGAGCTTGGCGGCATCGAGGTGCGTGTGGCACGCCAGCGCCGGTTCGCCGTTGACGCGTACGCCGCACGAGCCGCAGATCGCCTGCCGGCACGAGCAGCGGATGCCGATCGAACCGTCGAACTTGTCGCGCGCCTGCAGGATGCCCTCGAGCACGGAGCGGTGTGGCTCGAGCTCGACTGTGTGCTCGTCCCAGTAAGGCGCGTTGCCCGACTCGGGGTCGTAGCGGAGCAGCCTGAGGCTGAACTGCTCCGGTGGACGGTCGTGCGCTTCGGCCATCAGTATTTCCTCTCCTCGGGCTCCCACTGGGTGATCGTGACCGGTGAGTAGGCGATTTGAGGCCCACCCGCCGATCCATCCTCGCCAAGCGAGACGTCGATGTGCTTGAGCCACTCGCCATCGTTGCGCGCGGGGAAATCGGTGCGGAACTGCGCGCCGCGCGACTCCTTGCGCTCGAGCGCCGCGACCACGGTGGCCTCGGCGCAGTCGATCATGTAGCCGAGCTCGAGCGCGCCGAGCACATCCTGGTTGAAGACCGTGCCGCGGTCGTCGATCCAAGCGGTCTCGGACTCCGCGCGCAGCCGCCCGACGGTCTCCAGGGCGCTCCGCAGCCCGGCCTCGTCGCGGAACACGGCGGCGTGTCGGTTCATGGTTTCGCCGAGCTCGGTCTTGATCTCCGACACGCGGCGGCCGTCGCGCGGGCGCGCGATGATCGAGTCGAGTCGCGCGGCGTCGGCGATCAGCTGAGCGTTCGTGTCCACGTCGGGCATGCCCATGCTGGCGGCGCGCCTGGCGGCGTGTTCGCCGGAGCGCCGGCCGAAGATCAGCGTGTCGAGCAGCGAGTTGGCGCCGAGGCGGTTGCCGCCGTGGACGGACACGCAAGCGACCTCGCCGGCCGCGTACAGGCCCTCGATCGGCGTGCGTCCGTCGATGTCCGTCTTGACGCCGCCCATGATGTAGTGCTGGCCGGGGCGGATCATGATCGGTTCGCGCGTGATGTCGACGCCGGCGAAATCCTTGCCGAGGTTGACGATCTCGCGCAGCGCCTCGAGCGTGCGCTTGCGCGGCACGACGGTGATGTCGAGGAAGATGCCGGCTTTGTCGGCTCCCACGCCGCGGCCCTCGTTGATCTCGATCTGCTCGGCGCGCGAGACGACGTCGCGGGAGGCCAGCTCCATCTTGTTGGGAGCCGATTTCTCCATGAACCGTTCGCCGTTTGCGTTGAGCAGGTGTGCGCCCTCGCCGCGCGCGCCCTCGGTGATGAGGATGCCGCTCTCGACGAGGCACGTGGGGTGGTACTGAACCATCTCCATGTCCATCAGCGGCGCGCCCGCGCGGTAGGCCATCGCGATGCCGTCGCCGGTCACGATCAGGCCGTTGGTCGTCGGCTTGTACGCCTGCCCGGCGCCGCCGCACGCCAGGATCACGTTCTTGGCGGTGAACGCCTCCATCTTGCCGCTGCGCACGTCGCGTGCGATCGCGCCGCAGCAGTTGCCGCTCTCGTCGCGCAGCAGCGAGGTCGTGAACCACTCCTCATAGCGCGCGACCGTCTCGTGGTGGCGCATGAGCTGCTCGTAGAGCACGTGCAGCATCGCCTGCCCCGTGATGTCGGCGACGTAGGCGGTGCGCTTCAGCGAGGCGCCGCCGAACGCGCGCAGATCCAGCTCGCCCTTGTCGTTGCGATGGAAGGTGACCCCGATGTGCTCAAGGTGCATCACCTCCGCGGGTGCCTCCGAGCACATCACTTCGATCGCGTCCTGGTCGCCCAGGTAGTCCGAGCCCTTCACGGTGTCGTAGGCGTGCGAGCGCCAGTCGTCGTCGAGGCTCACCGCGGCGTTGATGCCGCCGGCAGCGGCCACCGAGTGCGAGCGCACAGGGTGGACCTTGCTCATGATCGCCACGCTTGCTCCGTCCTGTGCGGCCGCGAGCGCCGCGCGCTGGCCCGCGAGACCGGCCCCGATGATCAAGACGTCGTGTGCTGGCATGGCTCCCTGAGGTCGCTTTCGAGGACGGGGAAAGGTGATGTGGGGACTGCTAAGGGAAACTGAAGACTGCGCCAAGGACTCTATACCGAGCGGCGGGCCGAGCGACTCGACGGCCGCGCGATGCCTCAGCGGCAGGCGCGACGTCGCTCAGGTGGCCGGCCGCGCTGGTGCCGCGGCGGGGCGCAGCGCCTGGCGCACCTGCGCGAGCGTGACGACGCCCTTCAGCACGCCGTCCTCGTCGACGGCGACCATCGCGCCCAGCCGGCCGAGGCCTTCGGAGCCGAGCAGCGATTCCAGTGGCGCCGCTTCGCCGATGCGCACGGGCATGTCCTCCTCGAGCACGTCGAGCACGGGCAACGCGGGCCGCCCCGCGGCGATCTCGCTCTCTACGCGCTGCTGGCGCACGACGCCGAGGAAGTGGCGGGCGGGGTCGACGACGGCGAACCACGGCCAGCG
>JASLHP010000019.1 GCA_030149625.1 Solirubrobacteraceae bacterium | reverse complement strand
TCCAGTTGCACCGCGCGTCGCCCGTCCGTCAGGGTCGCGGCTGCGATGAAGATCCACGCTCTGAACACCGGCGCCGTGCGCGTCAAGCACAGCTTTCTGTTCCCCGGCCGCGGCGTTCGCCGGCAGCTGGACCTGTTCCTTCCCGGCCCGTGGTCGCAGCCGCTGCCGATCCACTGTTGGGCGATCGAGCACGACGGCGTGCTGCGGCTGGTGGACACCGGCGAGACGGCCGCGGCGCGAGACGTGCCGTTCGCGCGCTTCGACGTCCCACGCGAGCAGGAGCTTGCCGGCGTTGTCGCAGCGGCGGGACTGCGGCTCGACGACGTCGCGGAGGTGGTGCTGACGCATGCTCACGGCGACCACATCGACGGGCTCGTGCACGTGCGCGGGCGCGTGCTGATCAACGAGGCAGAGCTGCGCTACGCGAACGCGCGATTCCCCCGCGTGATGCGCCGGGTGCTGCGCCAGCCACTGCCGCCGGGCTTCGCGCCCGAGCCGTTCGCGCTCGACGGGCCTCCGTTCGGCGCCTTTCCGCGAAGCCGCGCGCTGAGCGAGGACGGGCGCATCGTCGCGGTCCCGACGCCCGGGCACACCCCCGGTCACATCTCGGTCGTCTGCGTCGACGACGACGGCCGCCACGTGATGCTCGCGGGCGACGCGACCGACACGCTCGAGCAATTGCAGGCGCTGCGCGCGGACGCGATCGGGCCCGATCCCAAGGTGCACGTCGCGACGCTCGAAACGATCGCGGCTCATTGCGCGCGGCACCCCACGATCTATTTGCCATCGCACGATCCAGGCTCGGCGGCACGGCTCGCGGGCGCTGAGACAGTCACGACGCCAGCCCGGCTCGGTGGCTCGGGCGAGGGCTAAGCGGGCACGCCGGTGAAGCGCTCGTGCACGAAGCGCACGACCATCGCGCCCTCGCCGACAGCGGTGGCGCAGCGCTTGACCGAGCCCGAGCGCACGTCGCCGACCGCATAGACGCCAGGCACGTTGGTCTCGAGAATCCCGTCGACGCCGGCCGCGACGCCCGTCAGCACAAAGCCGTGCTCGTCGCGCGCGATGACGTCGTCGAGCCACTCGGTGCACGGCGAGGCGCCGAGGAACAGGAACAGGAAGGAGAACGCCAGCCGTGTGCCGTCGGTCAGCGTGACGGCCTCGAGCTCGCCGCCCGAGCCGTGCAACTGCGCGACTTCGCTGCGGTCACGCACGGCGACGCCGTAGCGCTCCAGCTCCAGCAGCAGGTAGTCGGACATCGTCTCGCGCAGGTTGGCACGGCGGTGCAGCAGCGTCACGAGCGCGCCGCCGCGCGCGAGCCACACGGCGGCCTGCGCGGCGGAGTTGCCGCCCCCGATCACACCGACGCGCGTCGCGCCGCAGCGCTGCGCCTCGGGGGGCCCCGCGGCATAGAACACGCTTATGCCCTCGTACTCGTCAAGATCCTCGACGGGCAGCCGGCGGTAATCGGCGCCCGTGGCGAGCACGACGGCGCGAGCCGAGACCTCGTGGTCGTCTTCGAGACGCACGAGATGGCGCTCGCTGCCGGGCTCGAGCGCGATCGCGCGGTAGGGCGTGGCGGTGCGCGCGCTGAACTTGCGCGCCTGCGTGACCGCGCGGCTCGTGAGTTCCGAGCCGCTGATCCCCGCCGGAAAGCCGAGGTAGTTCTCGATCCGCCGCGAGGTACCCGCCTGCCCGCCGAGCGCCGTGGCCTCGACGACGAGCGTGTCGAGGCCCTCGGAGGCGCCGTACACAGCCGCGCCCAGCCCGGCAGGGCCGGCACCGACGACGACCAGGTCGACCTCCTCGCGCGGGGCCAGCTCCAGGCCGATCCCGAGACCCCGCGCAACCTCGCCGCTGCTCGGGTTGCGCAGGTCGGTGTCGCCCGGCAGCCGCACGAGCGGAAGCTCATCGATGTCGAGCCCTGCGATCAGCGCCGCGGCCTCGTCGTCGCTCGCCGGGTCACGCCAGGTGTACGGGAGCCGATTGCGCTGGACGTACTCGATCATCCGCCGCGTCGGCCCCGAGGAACGCGGGCCGAGGATCTCGAGGCCGACGCCGTCCTGACGCTGCAGCGCCTCGCGGCGAGCGATGAAGCTCGACAACAGCAGATCGCCGAGCGCCGCGTCGTCGAACAGCAGTGCGCGCAAGTCCTCGCGATCGACCGCGATGTAGCGCATCGGCTCGGTGACGACCGCGGTCAGGTACACGGTCTGACCGGACATCAGGTTCAGCTCGCCGAGGAAGTTGCGGGCGCCGTGGCGGACGATCTCCTGGCCCGAAGCGTCCAGAATCGCCGCCTCGCCCTCGATGATCGCGATGAACGGGTAGCGCTTGTCGCCCACCCGGAAGAGCACGTCGCCGACAGCCGCCGAGCGCTCCTCGCCGTGCTCGCGCAGCGTCGCCAGCTGCGAGTCCGAGAGGGGCGGGCTGGCGGGGGGCTTCACGCGGGTAACCGTAGCGCGCGAGCCCGGCCGGCGATCGTCTTCGCGCGTCCGCCGACAGGACCGGCCCGTGCTGTAGACAGCAGCGCTCCGGTGTTCAGCGCGACAACAGCGCGCCGGCCAGATCGGCGCGCGATTTGACACCGAGCTTGCGGTAGATGCTGCGCAAGTGGTACTCGATCGTCTTCGGGCTCAGGAACAACGCTGCCGCGGCTTCGCGTGTCGTCCTGCCTTCGGCGAGCAGCTGGGCTATGTGCAGCTCCTGATGGGTCAGCTCGTCGCGCGTCGAGGCGTCTCGGCGTCGCGCCCGCTCGCCGCTCGCATCCAGCTCGCGCGTGGCAATGCTCACCCACGGCATCGCGCCGAGGGCCTCGAACATCTCGAGCGCGGCGCGCAGCTGCTCGCGCGCGCCGCGGCGCTGTCGCGACCGGCGCAGACGAGCCCCGTAGGCGAGCCGTGTGCACGCCATCTCGAACGTGTCGGGGGTCTGCTCGTGCAGCGAGATCGCCGCCTCGAAGCATTGCTCGAAGTGCTCGTGCGCGAGCATCCCACGACAGCGCGCCGAGCGCGCCATCGCCCACGGCTGATCCTTGCCGCCAGCCGCGCGCTCCATGCGATCGGCCGCGGCCTGAGCGTCCTCTCGACGCCCCAGACGGAGGTACGCTTCCACAAGCTCAGGCCCCGGCAGGAGATCGACGTCCGCGATGCCGAGGTCATCCAAGCGCGCGACGACGCGCTCGTAGGATGCGACCGCCTCCCCGGCACGCCCAAGCCCCAGCTCGAGATCGCCGAGCGCGCGCAGCGCCCACGAGTCAAACAGCCCCACCCCCAGCGTGGCACACAAGCTCCTCGCCTCGGCGACGCGCGCGCGGCAAAGCTCCTCGCGACCCTGACGTGCCTCCAGCCACGCGAGGCCCGCGAGACCGGTGGCGAGCTCGGTCAGCTGACCGGTCTCGCGGGCCAGCCGAATCGCCTCGTCGTACTCGACCTCGGCCGCCGTCCACTTCTCAGCGCCAGCGTCGAGGCGCGCGATGCGGTTCAACAACCATGGGAGAACGCCGAGCGCGGCCTCAGCCCGCGCGGCCTCGATCGTGGTCGTGATCAGCACTTCGCCGGTGCGGTCCTCCCGCAGCCATAGCGGCCCCATCACGAGCCAGGGCAACAGCAGCGCGTCAGCGCGCAGCTGCTCATGTCGCTCGGCGAGCGCCACAGCCTCTCGGATTGCGGCGATCCCTTCCTTGGCGCGGTCGGTGAAGACGAGCGCCATGCCACGTGTCATCGCCGCCAAGAACCGCGCACGGAGCGAAGCATGGCTGCCGAGCAGCTCCCCCGCGCGGGTCGCGGTCGCGGTCATCGCGCGCGCGTCACCCGCGTAGAAGCAGGCTTCCACGGCCTCGGCGAGCATCGTGACCGCCAGGTCCGCGTCCTCTCTCGCGGCTTGCTCGGCTGCGGCCACCAGGATCGAGCAACCCTCCATGACGGGGCCACGTCGCGTCGCGATCCGTCCGCGCAGATGCTCGACCTGGATCGCATCCGAGGCGCTGAGCTCGCTCTCGCGCGCGTCGGCCAGTAGCGCGACAGCACGCTCAGCGAGACCGGCGAGCCACGCGCTTTCGGCAGCGGCGAGCAGCAGCGACCCGCGCCGCGCGGCGCTTGTGGCGAGCTGTGCGGCGCGCTCGAAGGCCATCGCGGCGACCGAGTAGGCGCCTCGCCCCATCGCACGCGCGCCCGCCTGCTCGAGTGCCGCCGTCGCCGCGTCGTCGGTACCGACGACGGCGATCGCCAAGTGCCAAGCGCGGCGATCGCCGTCGCGATCCGGCAGAGCACCCGCGAGCGCCCTGTGCGCCTCGCGGCGGACCTCGGGGGTGGCCGCGCCGTAGACGGCGGCTCGCGCAAGCGGATGGCTGAACTCGAAAAGCCCGCCGGCCAGCTTGACGAGACCGGTCTCCAGTGCATCGTCGATCCGAGCCAGATCGAGACCGAGGCGCTTGGCTGCACGCTCGACCGTCGCCAGCTCGCCTGTGTCGCTGGCCGCAAGCAGCAACAGCAGCTTGCGGACGTCCTCGTCGAGTCGCTCGACGCGACGCGCGAACGAGCGCGCGACCGTCGCCGGCACAGGAACCGGGGCTTCGATCGGCGTCTCAGCGATGCGGCCGGCGTCGCTCCCCAGCTCGAGCAGCGCAAGCGGGTTGCCGCCGGTGGCACGGATCAAGCGCTCCGCCTGCTCGGCCGGCAGCGAGCCGAGCAGCGCCGCGCAGGACGCGGCGTCCAGCCCGCCGACAGATATCTGCGGCAGATCGGCAACGTCGAGCAGAGAGGACTCGCCGGCGCGCACGGCAAGTACCGCACCGACCGGCTCGGCGAGCAGTCGGCGCAAGGCGAACAGCAGCGCCTCCGCGCTCGGCGGATCCAGTAGGTGCGCATCGTCGAGCAGCAGCAGCGTCGGCGACTCGTCGGCATAGGCGGCGAGCAGGCTGAGCGTCCCTGCTCCCACCGCAAAGCGGTCGCTGACCGCCAGCCGCGGACGCAACGCGAGCGCCGCTTCCAGGGCATTCGCCTGAGGCTCGGGGATCCGCTCGAGCAGCCCTAGCGCCGGTCGCAGCAGCTCGAGCAGCGCGGCGAACGGGATCTGCGCCTCGGACTCGATCCCCCGCGCACGCAGGAGCCGCAGGCTGCCGGCGTGCTCCGCCGCGTACTCGAGCAGCGTCGTCTTGCCGATACCGGCTTCGCCGACCAGCGCCAGCACCGCGCTCCGTCCCGCGCGGGCCGTGGCGAGAAGCCGGTCGAGCTCCTGGCGCTCTCGTTGACGCCCGAGCAGCACGCCGCGGAGTCTACGGGCCGATCGGGGGACATCCCGAGCCGCGCGCGCCCCCCGGTCACCGGCGCCCCGGCGACGAGCGAGGACTAGGTGGGCACCGGACGCGAGCAGGCCGCAACGGCCTTAAGTTGCCGCCATCATCAGACCAAGGAGGAGACCATGAGCATCATCGAGCAGCCGCGAGACGTCGATCCCCAGCAGCTGGAGCAGTTCGTGCTCCGCGCCGTCGGCGAGGTCGGCGCGACCCTCAACACGGCGCTCGTCGTGATTGGCGACCGGCTCGGCCTGTATCGCGCCCTCGCCGGCGCAGGACCGCTGACGCCCGAGGAGCTCGCCGCGCGCACCGGCACCGCCGAGCGCTACGTGCGCGAGTGGCTGAACGTGCAGGCGGCCGGCGGCTACGTCACCTACGACCCGGACAGCGGCCGCTACGCGCTTGGGCCCGAGCAGGCGGTCGCGCTGACCGACGAGACCCGCCCGGCCTACCTGCC
>JASLHP010000329.1 GCA_030149625.1 Solirubrobacteraceae bacterium | reverse complement strand
GTAGGAGTGATCGGCCGTCAGCACGAGCACGTTCGGCTGCACCGCCTCGATCAGCGCCCAGCGCGCTTCGTCGTCCTGCTTGAGGTAGATCAGGTCGACCGGGCGCTGATAGGCGAGCATCTCCAGCCGCTCGCTCTCGGGCACCATCGGCCGGTCCTCGCCCTTGCGCCGGCGAATCTTGGCGTCGCTGTCGACGCCGACGGCGAGCACGTCGCCGAAGTGCTTGGCCCGCGCGAGGTACTTGACGTGACCCAGGTGGATCAGGTCGAACGAGCCGGACGTGAGCACGACACGGTAACCGAGCCCCTTCAGGTGCGTGACCGTGCGCGTCATGTCCTCGAGCGAGCGGATCAACCGCTCGTCGTAGTTCACTTCCGGGCTCAGGATTCCGCTGTTTGCTCCCATTTGCTCCTCGTCGTGCGGGCTCGGCCCGAGCATCCTAGTCGTCGCTCGCGGGACGGCGACTAGGATCAGGCTCGGTGCCTGACTACCTTCCGTACACCGAGCGCACGCCGAGCACCGTCTACCGGACGATGCTGCGCACGATTCGCGACAGCGGCACGCGCGTGCAGACCAAGCAGGGAGAGGACGCGCTTGCGCTCGCCGGGCACTGCATGCGCTTCCCGATGGCCGACGGCGCCGCTGTGATCACGGAGCGCTCGATCGCGGGCTTCGCCGGCAAGGCGATCGGCGAGCTGTGCGCGTTCATCAACGGCGCGCGCACGCTCGAGCAGCTCGAGGAGTTCGGCTGCAACTGGTGGGGCGCGTGGGCGACGGCCGCGAAGTGCGAGGCGCGCGGCCTGGAGCCCGGCGACCTCGGCCCGGGCTCATACGGGCACGCGTTCAAGAACTTCACCACGGATCTCGACGGCGAGGACCCCGGCTTTGACCAGCTGCCGCACCTCGTGCGGAAGTTGCGCGACCTGCCGCTCGACAGGACCGCGCTGATGAGCCCCTGGATCCCCAACGCCAACCATCGCGAGGCGGGCGTGCGCTCGCGCAACACGATCGCGCCGTGCCACGGCTGGATCCACGCGCTCGTGCTCGACGGCGAGCTGCATCTGATCCACAACCAGCGTTCGGGCGACACGCCGATCGGCGTGCCGTCGAACATGGCGCAGTACACCGCGCTCGGCCTGATGCTCGAGCAGCTCACCGGCTATCGGTTCGTCGAGTACGTGCACTGGATCCAGTACGCGCACATCTACGTCAACCAGCTCCCGTACGTCGAGCAGATGCTCGAGCGTGAGCCGCGCGCGTTGCCGACGCTGCGCCTGACCGATGCCGGGCGGCGGATCGAGGACATCCACGCCTTCCGCGCCGAGCACTTCGAGCTGCTCGACTATCACCCGCATCCCGCGATCGCCGGCATCCCGGTCGCGACCTGAGATGGTCTCGATCGTCGTCGCGGTCGCGGGCAACGGCGTGATCGGTCGTGGCGGCGAGCTGCCGTGGCATCTGCCGACGGACATGAAGCGCTTCCGGGAGCTGACGAGCGGCCACGCGGTGGTGATGGGTCGCAGGACGTTCGAGTCGATTCCCGACCGCTACCGGCCGCTGCCCGGCCGGCGCAACCTCGTGCTCAGCTCGCAACCCGATTGGCGCGCGCCGGGCGCCGAGGTCTTCCACGACCTCGCGGCCGCCCTCGACGCCTGCGATCGCGACTGTTTCGTGATCGGCGGCGAGCGCACTTATCGCGAAGCGCTCGCGCTCGCGGAGCGCGTGTACGCGACCGAGGTCGAGGGCGAGATCGAAGGCGACGTGTTCTTTCCGGCGCTGGCCGCGGACGAGTGGCGGCGAGTGCGGCAGAGCGAGCGCGTCGTCGAGAACGAGCATGGCTTCAGCTTCTGTGTGTACGAGCGCGAGCACGCCCTTGAGCCGGCTGTATAACCTCGACGCCGCGCGCAGCGACGCGCAGCGGCGCCACATGCAGGAGCTCGAAGCGGCGGGCGTGTGCGTGTTCTGCCCCGAGCACGTGCGCGAGCATCACCGCGAGCCGGTGGAGCATGCCGGGCGTCACTGGTACGTGAAGAAGAACGACTACCCGTACGAGGGCGCGGCGGCTCACTACCTGGTGGTCTCGAATGCGCACGTGACGTCGTTCGACGAGCTGCCCGACGAGGCCGGCGCGGAGCTTTGGGCGATCAAGCGGATGCTCAAGTCGCGGCTCGAGCCGACCGCGATCGCGACCGTCGAACGCAGCGGCGACATGCTCTACAACGGCGGCAGCGTCGCGCATCTGCACGTGCATCTGGTCGCGCTCGAGGCGGAGCCGAGCGCGACCGTGCGCTTCCGGGTCAGCACGCATGCGTGAGACGCCGCCGCGAGTCTTCCTGATCGCGCGGCCCGCGGCCGACCGCGAGGGCATGCTCGCGTACCTGGAGTCTGTCGGCGGCGCCGAGTGGCTGGGGACGCGTCGTGCGCGGGAGCCGGCGGACGCCGAGCTGCTCGTCGAGTTCGCGGGCCGTGCGTGCTACCGGTCGTGGAAGCCCGGCCTCAATCCAAACGTCTCGCGCGTGCGCGCGAGCGGCCGCGACTACCTGACGAACCTGATCGCCTCAGGCCACGGCAGCGTGCTCGAGCACGCGAGCTGGACGTTCGCCTTTCGCGACGTCTCACGCGTGTTCACCCATGAGCTCGTTCGCCACCGTGCCGGCTCCGCGTTCAGCCAGGAGAGCCTTCGCTACGTGCGCGTCACCGACATCGGCTTCCGTGTGCCGGCCGCGCTCGAGCCGCTGCGCGATCGCGTCGTGAGCCTGGTCGAGGAGCTGGAGGAGTTTCAGCTCGACGCGGCGGCGGCGCTCGGCATCGACGACGACGGCGTGCCGTTCGACGTCAAGAAGGAGATCACCTCGGCCTTGAGGCGCCTGGCGCCGATCGGCTTGAGCACGGACATCATCTGGACGGCCAACGCGCGGACGCTGCGGCACGTCGTCGAGATGCGCACGGCTCCCGCGGCGGAGGAGGAGCTGCGGAGCGTCTTCGGCGAGGTCGCCGCGATCATGCTCCGCGAGGCCCCGGCGCTGTTCGCCGACTTCGCCCATGAGCCGGATGGCTCATGGGTGCCGGCGCACCGCAAGGTGTGAGCCGCGGGCGCGACGTAGCGCTCCTCGCGCTTGCCGCAGCCGGCCCTAGCGGCCCGAGCTGCCGAAGCCGTCGAGCTGCCGCGAGCTGTCCGGCAGCGCGGGGGCGATCAGGACCTCGAGCTCGTGTGCGATCGGCACGACCAGCAGCTGCGCGATCCGATCGCCGCGCTCGATCTCGTAGGCGCCCGCGAGCACGCGGTGGAGAATCACGACGATCTCGCCGCGGTAGCCCGAGTCGATCACGCCCGGTGCGTTCAGGACGGTGATGCCCTCGCGCAGCGCGAGCCCGCTGCGCGGGCATACGAGCCCGACGTAGCCGGCCGGGATCGCGACCGCCAGCCCGGTCGCGACGGCGACGGGCCCCTCGGCGCCGTCGAGCGTGACGCCGGCTCGCGCTGAGAGGTCCAGGCCGGCATCGCCCGCATGAGCGCGCGCGGGCGGCTCCAGCTCGCGATCCAGGATCTGCAGTTCGAGCCTCATTCGCGCATCGTGTCAGACCGCCCGCGGAC
>JASLHP010000289.1 GCA_030149625.1 Solirubrobacteraceae bacterium | reverse complement strand
CTCGGCCCGGGCCTCGCCCGCGGCGGGCAGGGCTGGGACGGCGAGCGCCAGAGCCGCGAGAACCGCGGGCGCAACCTGCGCGGGCTGCTCGAGCTGCTGCGCCCGTACCGCGTGCGTGTCATGACCACGCTGATCGCGCTGTTGCTCGGCACCGGCGCGTCGCTCGCGCCGCCGCTGCTGGCCAAGCTCGCGATCGACGAAGGCATCAAGAAGCACCACATCCACACGCTCGTGCTCGTCGTGCTCGCGTTCCTCGTCTCCGCCTTGGTCGTGTGGGTGGCGACGTACGCGCAGACCTATCTCGTTGGCTGGGTCGGGCAGCGCGCGCTCTCCGATTTGCGCATCCGCATCTTCAAGCACCTGCAGAGCCAGCCGATCGGCTTCTACGAGAGCCGGCCCGCGGGCGTGCTGATCTCGCGCATGACCAATGACGTCGAGGCGCTCGAAAGTCTCGTCACGGACTCGGTCGTGACGCTGTTTCAGTCAGGCCTCACGCTGATCGGCGCGATCGGCGTGTTGCTGTATCTCGACGTCAAGCTCGCGCTCCTGACGTTCTGCGTCATACCTTTCGTCGCCGGCGCGAGCATCTGGTTCCGGCTGATCTCCACCGGCGCCTTCCGTCGCACACGCGAGACGATCGGCTCGATCACGGGCTATCTGCAGGAGACGCTGTCGGGCATCCGCGTGGTGCGCAGCTTCGGCCGCGAGCAGGTCCACGAGGCGCGCTTCGCCGAGCTCAACGAGGACAACCGCGGCGCCAACATGGTCACCGTGCATCTCAACGCCCTGTACTTCCCAGGTGTCGAAATGCTGTCCGGCCTGGCGCTCGCGGTGATCGTGCTGTATGGCGGCTACCAGGCGATCGACGGCCACATCACCGTCGGCACCGTCGTCGCGTTCGTCGCGACGCTGTCGTTCCTGTTCGAACCGATCCAGCAGCTCTCCCAGCTCTACACCACCTACCAGTCGGGCATGGCCGCGCTCGAGAAGATCTTCCAGCTGCTCGACACCAAGCCCACGCTCGAAGACGCCCCCAACGCTCCCGCGATCGGCCCGATCCTCGGTGAGATCCGCTTCGAGGACGTGTCCTTCGCATATCGTCCGCGCTCACGCGGGCGCAACGAGAACGCGCCAAGGACGGCGCGCATCGACGGCGCCAGCGCGGCGCCCATCGACGGCGCCAGCGCGGCGCACGCCGGCGGCGCCAGCGCGACACAGAACGGCAACGGCGACGGACCCGCCGCGCCCGAGCCTGACGAGGTGCTCGCACTCGAGCACGTCGATCTGGACGTGGCGCCCGGGCAGACGGTCGCGCTGGTGGGCGCCACGGGCGCGGGCAAGTCGACGATGGCGAAGCTCGCCGCACGCTTCTACGACCCTACGCGCGGGCGAGTGCTCGTCGACGGGCACGACCTGCGCGAGATCTCCAGCCAGTCGTTGCGCTCGCAGATGGGCATCGTGCCGCAGGAGGCGTTCCTGTTCTCGGGCACGGTGCGCGAGAACATCGCTTTCGGGCGACCCGACGCCGAGGACGCGCAGGTGCGCGCGGCGGCGGGCGCGGTCGGCGCCGACGAGTTCATCTCCGAGCTGCCGCGCGGCTACGACACCGAGGTCGGCGAGCGTGGCGCACAGCTGTCGGCCGGCCAGCGTCAGCTGATCGCGTTCGCGCGCGCGCTGATCGCCGACCCGCGCATCCTGATCCTCGACGAGGCGACGTCCAACGTCGACCTGCACACCGAGGGCCGCATCGAAGCCGCGCTGCGCCGCCTGCTCGCGGGACGCACCTCGATCGTGATCGCGCATCGCCTCTCCACGATCCGCCAGGCGGGGCGCATCGTCGTGCTCGAGCACGGGCGCATCGTCGAGCAGGGCACCCACGACGAGCTGATCGCCGCCGGCGGACGCTACTTCGAGCTTTACCGCGACTGGACCCAGCAGGCCACGGCGGCGTAGCGACCGCTGCGCCGCCGCCCGATCACGCCGCGGCGCGCGGCGCGCGCGCCGACGTGCGTGCCGGGGGCCGAGCGGCGAGCAGCCGTGTGGCCCGGCTCATTCGTTGCCCAGGTGGTCGAGCAACGTGACCGTGTAGATGGCCTCGAAGCATTCGCCGCGGTTCACGATCGGCCCGAGCGGGAGATAGTGTTCTTCTTCCCTGCAGTCCTTGCCGGGCTCGACCAGCAGCAGCGGCCCGCTCGCCGCGGCCAGGTACTGGTGTCGCGAGAGGCTGACGGTAGCGTGCCCCGGGAACGCGTCGTGCTCGAAGAAGCAGTGGATGAAGCACGTGTAATCGGTCGAATAGGTGTTCACACGGGCGTTCAGCTTCTCGCCTTCGCTGAGCGCGATCACGTCTGCCTGGCCGATTTCGACGCCGCTGTTCGGCAGCACCGGTTCGACGTGCTTCTTGAAGCAGGTTTTGTACTGGAAGCAGTAGTCGAGGTCCCATTCTTCGTATCCCGACGGGTTCACGAACGCGATCAGGCTGTCGAGCTCCACCGAGAGCACAGCTGAGCGTTCGTTGACGAGCAGGGGCTCCTGCGTCTTGCTCTGTCCGATGTTCTTGAAGTCAGCCGGTTTGATTTCGGCGGTAGCCGTGACGAGGCCCTTCTTGGGGTACCTGAAGGTGGGGAACGTCAACGTGCGGCTTTCTCCCACCGCCAAGCCTTTCACGACCTTGAATTGCGAGACCGGGGATTTGCCTTCCGAGGGTTTGAGCTTGACCGTGAACGTCGCCGCGGGCTCGGGGCCCTTGTTGTGGATCTCGACGGAGAAGCTGTCCTTGTTCTCGACCACCGGGGCTTCCTTGATGCACAGCGCCGAGTCGCAGCCATCGGGGTTCTCGAAGCTGAGATCGCTCGAGCCTTCGACGACCGTGATCGGCTGTTCCACGGTGGTCGGCGGCAGCCCGCTGGTTTTGAAGTCGCCAGCTGTCGGCAGAAGCTCGGCCTTCCGCGTATAGGTGCCAGGTTTGGCGTAGGTGACGGTGAAGCCGAGCGGGAGGAAGCCGAGCCCTTGGCCGGCAAATTTCTGCGTCTGTTTCGTCAGCGGCCTGCCGACGTTGGGTGTGAACACCACGCTGAACGGTCCCGCCGCGACCGGGCCTTCGTCGAAGAGTTCCATCCTGCTCGTCACCGGCACTCCGGCGACCGGCTGCGCCGGTTCCGTGCAGATCACGCTTTCGCAGGTTCCGCGGCCTTGCCGTTCGAAGCCGAAGTCGAGCGTGGGCTTGGTCACGAGCACGAGCTGATGGTGCGTGCTGAGAATCGCGCTCACCTGCCCGAAGAGCTTGAGGTAGGTGACGGTGTCGTCGAAGCCAGCGTGCGGGAACGTGAACGTCAGCTTCTCGGTGACGGTCTGCCCGGCTTCCAGCTCTCCCACGATCGCGTTAGCGCCTTCCGCGGAGGATTCGCTGGGCAGGAAGGACACGATGACGTTGGTGAGCCCGCAGGTCGTGGGATTCGTGACTTCCACTTCGATCGTCGTCGGCTCGCCTTCGATGGGCTGGGCGGGCGTGATCTGCTCGCTCTTGATGTACGGGTGCAGGACGCATGCGGATGCTGCTCCTGTGAACGCGACCGACGAGAGCGCCATCACGAGCGCAGTCAACGCCAGCACCAGCACGATCGTTCGACGCGAGTCCATTTGGCCCCCATGAGTAGGCATCCTTGACCGCCGCACAGTCGACGATGCGCTGAGGAATATCACAAAATCACGGTCGCCATCAGCGAAACGCGCGCACCGTGGACGCACGGCCGCGGGCCACTTCCTCGGCCTCGCAGGCTATGCTTGGAAGCTCGTTCCGGGATGGTGTAATTGGCAACACGCGACACTCTGGATGTCGAATTTGGGGTTCGAGTCCCTGTCCCGGAGTAGCTCCGCCGCGGGCCACGTGACACGTGGGCGGCGTGAGCTCGGGCAGCGTGGGACGCTCAGAACGCCGCGGGGTGGCCGTTCGGCGCGAAGTAAGCGGTGATCGCCTCCTCGAGGCCGGGGTCGAGCACGAGCAGCACCTCGTCGCCGGCCTCGATCATCGTGTCGTGCTTGGGCACGAAGCCCGAGCCGCCGCGCAGCACGGAGATGATCAGCGCGCCTTCGGGCAATGCGATGTCGGCGACGCGCTCGCCGACGGTGGGCGCGTCTGGCGCGACCTCGAGCTCGATGATCTCGAGGCGCTCCTCTTCGAGCGCGAGCAGGTGCACGAGGCCGTAGCGCGGCACCTCGTGCTCGATCAGGCGCAGGATCAGATCGGTTGCGGACACGGCGGGCTGGATGCCGAGCAGTCGGAAGTGATCGTGGTTGCGAGGGTTGTTGACGCGCGCGATGACACGCTCGCACAGGTACTTCTCCTTCGCGACCTGACAGACGAGGATGTTGTCCTCGTCATCGCCCGTGACCGCGATCACGAGATCGGCACGCTGGATGCCCGCGCGCTCGAGCACCCACAGCTCGGTCGCGTCGCCGTACTGCACAGCGTGCTCGAACTCCTCCTCGCAGGCGAGGTAGCACGAGCGCGAGGACTCGATCAGCGTGACTTCGTGGTCCTTGGAGATGAGCTCTCGCGCGAGGTTGCGCCCGACCTTGCCGGCGCCGGCGATGATCGCGTACATGCCTACGCCGCGTCCCCAACGAGCGGGCTCGCGAGCGCGCTTTCGAACATGTCGATCGCGTGCTTGGTCGGCGAGATCGTCTGCAGACCCTGTTCGCTATACCAGTCAGCGCGGGCTGGATCCATCACCCGCACGATCGCCTTCTCCACGCCGAAGCGCTTCTGCGCGAGCTGCGCGATCACGAGGTTCGTGTTGTCGCCGGC
>JASLHP010000262.1 GCA_030149625.1 Solirubrobacteraceae bacterium | reverse complement strand
ACCAGGAGAACGCGCTCAAGGCCCGCCAGGAAGCGCTCAAACGACTGGCCACGCAGTCCGCCGACACGGCCTTCGTAGCACTGGTCGGCCAGCTCGTGGCCGACTCGCGCGCCGCGGAACACAAGCTGCGCACACTCCCGCCGCCCGCCGGCGACGTAAAAGCGGTGGCAGGGCTGCTGAATGCGCTCTCCGAACAGGCCTACTACGCGGCGGGCATTGCCAAGGCTGCCTCCAACCAGGAAAGCGCGCTCGGCGAAACGGCCGAGAAAGACCTGAGGGCATCCGTCGCCCGTAACAGCGCACGCGCCGCCGAATTCGGCATGAAGGGCTGCATCGGCGCGGAATAGACACGCGGCCGCGTGCGCAGCGTGAGAATGAACGCCGACTCCACACCCGACCGACCCGCCGACTCACTCGGCATCGTCGCGGATGCGCTCGCACGCACGGACGAGACGCTGGCGCTGGCTTCACATCATCTGGATCCGTCGCTCGTAGACGTGCTCGGGATCCTCGGCTTCGACACGGAGTACGTCTCGGCGCGCGGCTCCTACCTGTACGACGCAGCCGGGCGCGCATACCTCGACTTCCACAGCGGCGAGGGCTTCGCCAGCCTCGGCCACAACCATCCGGACGTGCGCGACGCGCTGCGCGCCACGCTCGCCGCGGATCTCGTCGACGGGGTCCAGATCCACTACTCGCCGCTTGCGGGCATGCTCGCGCAGGAGCTCTCGCAGCGTCTGCCGAGCGAGCTCGACGCGGTGTTCTTCGCGAGCACGGGCGCAGAGGCGGTCGACTCGGCGATGAAGTTCGCCCGCGCGGCGAGCGGACGCGCGCGGCTGATCTCGTGCGACAGCTGCTTTCACGGCGTCACGCTCGGGCCGCTGTCGCTCGTCGGCGACGAGTTCTTCAAGGAGGGCTTCGGACCGCTGCTGGCGGACTGCACGCGCGTTCCGTTCGGCGACCTCGCACGCCTGGAGGCGGAGCTGCGCGGGAAGGACGTCGCGGCGTTCATCGTCGAGCCGATCCAGGGGCGCATGGTGACGCTTCCGCCCGAGGGCTACCTGCAGGGGGCACAGGAGCTGTGCCGGCGCTACGGCACGATGTTCATCGTCGATGAGATCCAGACGGGGCTGGGGCGCACCGGCCGCTGGTTCGCGCTCGAGCACTGGGGCCTGGAGCCGGACTTTGTGCTCGTCGGCAAGGCGCTCAGCGGTGGCTACATGCCGGTCGCCGCGATGGTTACCAAGCGCGAGATCTTTCAGCGGGCGGTGGGAACGCTCGAGCGCTCCTATGTGCATCAATCGACGTTCGGACGCAACCGCCTGTCGATGGCGGCCGGCCTTGCCGCGCTGCGCATCATCGAGCGCGATCGCCTGATCGAGCACGCCGAGCACGTGAGCCGCGTGCTGTGCGCCGGGCTCTCCGAGCTGCAGCAGCGCTACGAGATGATCAAGGAGGTCCGTGCCAGCGGGCTGATGATCGGGATCGAGCTGGGTGCACCGCGCAGTGGCGTGGCGCGGCTGAACTGGCGCTTGATCCACATGGCAAGCGAGGGGCTGTTCCCGCAGCTGATCGTGATCCCGCTGCACCGCGACCACGGCGTGATCACGATGGCTGCCGGCAAGAACGACGTGATCAAGCTGCTGCCCCCGCTGACGCTCTCCGAGAGCGAGGCCGAAAGCTTCCTGCAGGCGCTCGACAGAGTGCTCGCCGAGTGTCACGACAGCTCCAGCAAGAACCTGGCGATCGTCCGCGACATTGCCACGACGACGCTCCGCCGGCGCGCGCGCGCGAAGCTCTCGTGAGCGACGACGCGCGCCGCGGCGGGCACGCGCGCGCTGCTGGTGAGGACGCCGAGCCCCCACGCCGGCCGATCTGCCTGCTCACGGGCGCAACGGGCTTCATCGGCGGGCGCCTCGCGAGACGTCTGCTCGCACGTGGATACACGGTGCGCTGCCTCGTGCGCGCGAGCAGCGACACGACGCAACTGCGAGAGCTCGGCGCGCAGATCGCCGTCGGCGACCTCACCGACGAGCACACGCTCGCAGGCGCAGTGGCAGGCTGCGAGCACGTGCTGCACTGTGGCGCGCTGGTCTCCGACTGGGCGACGACGGCCGAGATCGCCGCGGTCAATGTCGTCGGCACGCGCAACCTGCTGGAGGCATGCGCCGCGGCGTCGGTACGGCGCTTCGTCCACCTCAGCACGACCGACGTCTACGGCCACCCTGGGCGCGCGCGGATCGACGAGAGCTATACCGCTGAGCGCTTCAGCAACTGGTACGCGCAGACGAAGCTCGATGCCGAGCGCGAGGTCCGTCGCGTGCGGGCCACGAGCGCCCTCGAAACCGTGATCCTGCGCCCCGCGACCGTCTACGGCCCCGGCTCGAAGGACGTAATCGGCGAGATTGCGCGCGCAATCCAAGGCCGCCACATGCTGCTCGTCGACCACGGCCGCGCGATCGCCGGCCTCTGCTATGTCGAGAACCTCGTGGACGCAGCCCTGCTCGCGCTCGCTCACGAGGCGGCGCCCGGTAACGCTTTCAACGTCACAGACGGCATCGCCACCACATGGCGGCAGCTCGCCGACGATCTCGCCGACGGCCTCTGCTGCCCAAAGGTCCGCTGGTCGATCCCCTACCGGCTTGCCTGGAGCGTTGGCCTCTGTCTCGAGTACGGCTACCGACTGCTGCGCAACACCACCGGGCTCAGCGCGGCGCCGCTGCTGTCACGGCAGGCAGTGCAAGTGCTCGGCCGCGATCAGGACTTCGACAATCACAAGCTGCGCGAAATGCTCGGCTGGGAGCCCCGCGTCGACTACGACAGCGGCCTCGAGGCGACCGTCGCATGGCTGACGAGCGACTACCTCGAGCGCGCTCCTTCCCGAGCCCGAGGGGATCGCGAACAAGGACCGGCTTGAACCCCGCTGTGGGCAGAGCGTCGGCGGCTTCGCCCACGACATCATCCAGCGGCTGCGCGCCGAACGCGCGCACCACCTCCGAATGCCGCCCGCAGGGCATGGCACGTGCTCGGCCCCGCGCCAACCTCGTTGAGGCGTCCGCTCACGCGGTCCCACGCGTACAAAGTCGGAGTGCGTGACCCGCACAGCAAAGAGCTCACGGCGACCGCCAGAGCCTGAAACGGCCTCACGAGGCAGACGTTCTCCGGCCGACGACGGAACCCTCCAGCAGATACCGTCGCGGTCCTCGCAGATGCCCTCGTCGAGCGAACCAGACACCCCGGCTCGTGACCGCGTAAATCGCGAAGGCTCGGTTCCACTGCGGGTCATCGCCAGGGAGTGGACGCGGATCGGCCTGACCGGGTTCGGCGGTCCGCCCGCTCACATTGCGATGTTGCGCCAGCTTGTCATCGACCGCTACGAGTGGATGGACGCGCGCGCGTTCGAGGACGCCAACGCCGCTTGCGGCCTGTTGCCTGGCCCCGCCTCGACGCAGATGGCGATCTACTGCGCCTATCGTCTCGGCGGACCGTTGGGGGCGATCGCGGGCGGGCTCGGGTTCGTGGTGCCCGCGGTCTTGATGGTCCTCGCACTGTCGGTCCTGTTCCTCGCCAGCGCGCCGCCCAAATGGGTGGTCGGTGTCGGAGCCGGCGCCGGCGCCGCCGTCGCGCCCGTGGCCATTCACGCCGCGCTGCGCCTACTTCCTCCGAGCTTCGAGCGAGTGCGGGCTGTGCGCGAGCGAAGATCGCGCTGGCTTGTGTATTTGATCGTGGCCGCCGCGGGGGCGGCGACGGTCGGCGGCTACCTAGTGCTCGTATTGCTCGCGTGCGGGGCGTTCGAGATGGCTTGGCGGCGACGCACGGCGGCCGCCGTGTCACTCAATCCGCTGGTGCTCGCCACGGTCGTGAGCGCCGGCGGGTTCGGCGCGCTCGCGTGGACCGCGTTCAAGGTGGGCGCGCTCTCCTACGGTGGCGGCTTCGTGATCGTGCCGCTAATGCAGGCCGACGCCGTACACGTCTACCACTGGATGACCGGCGCGCAGTTCCTGAACGCTGTCGCCTTGGGGCAGGTCACTCCTGGCCCGGTCATCGCCACCGTCGCCGCCGTCGGCTACGCCGCGCACGGCATTGCTGGTGGCGTGCTCGCCGCAGTCGTCGCCTTCACCCCATCGTTCTCGTTCATTTTGCTCGGCGGCGGGCGCTTCGAGCGTCTACGCCAGAACGCGACGGCGCGTACGTTCCTCGACGGCGCTGGACCGGCTGCGATAGGGGCGATCTTCGGCGCCGCCGTTCCGCTGGCAAGCGCGCTACAGGAGTGGTGGCAGTATGCCGTCCTGGCCGTCGCAGCGGTGGCGCTGCTGCTTCTGCGGCGCGGAGTCGTACAAACGCTGCTCGGTGCGGGCGCCGCAGGCTTGCTCGCCGCCGCGACAGGCGCTCCCCTGCCGCACTGACAGCCGGCACAGCCCGGTTATGAGCTGACCCGGCCTCTGTTCTGCCGCAGAGTGGCCGGCGGCTTGGAGCGTGTGCTTGGAAACTAGCTCGCTGTCGTACCTCCGCGGGCCTGCTCCATGTTCGATCGGTGCGGGCCGGAGAGCCACTCCGCAGCCGGCTCCAGACGCGCGTCGACCGGCTCCTCTCCTCGCCGCAGCGCGTCGATGTACGCACGATCGGCAGCGAGGCGGGCCACCACCTCAGAGCCCTCGGCAACGGCGCCGTGACCGGGAATCACGACATCCACGTGCCTGGCGGCCTCCTCCAGCCGATCGAGTGCTGCCTCGTAGGCGCCCACCTGACCGGGGCGGCGAGAGTCAAGGAGCGGGATCAGGACGTCGGAGAGCATGTCGCCCGCGAGCAGGACGCGACGGTCCGCGAGCAGGATCGCAGCGTGGCCGACGGCGTGCGCCTGATGCTCGACGATCTCGCCCGGCACGGGTCCGCCGTCCGCGGGCAGCGGGGTGACGAGCCCGATCAGCTCCAGAGGGATGCCCGACGCGCTCTGCGCTGCCATCGCCTGTGCCCGCTCTCGGGCTTCACTGGCAGCGTGGGCACCAGCGGAGGTGGCGTAGCGCGGCACGTCACCGAACCGGGAATGCCAGAGCAGGTGGTCCCAGTGCGGATGGGTGGAGAACCCAGCCACCACCGGAATGCCGAGCCGTTCCAGGTCATCCGCGAGCTGGCTCAGCTCGACGCCATCGATGCCGGGATCGACCAAGGTCAACCCACCCTCCCCGTGCACCACGATGGTATTCGTCCAGACCCACGCACTCTGCCGAACCCAGACGCCGTCGGCCACTTGACTCAGCATCGGCTCACTCTACTCGCGACGCTCACGCCTTCATGCACCTCAAGACTGCCTCACCGCCTCCGCTGCAGGGAGCGTCTTGGACGCGCATCCGCGAACCGCAAGCCGAGCGCTCAGCCGCGGCATCGAATACGCCTTGCCGAACTCCACCACCGTCAGGATTCGCCGGACGCGTGTTGTCGCGAGCACCACAAAGGCCTCGTCGAGGCTGTCGATCGCCACCTCGCGGGTCATCACCAGGGCGGGCCGGCGTTCCCGCTCTGGATGCTCCGCCCATTAGACCTCGCCGCGCGTTACCACGGCTTTGACGAGCCGCTCGCTCGCTCCTCGCCCAGTCGCCGCATCCTCTCTCCAAACCGCGGCCTCATGGCCCAGCGGGGTCCGCAACTCGCAGACTGACGAAGCGTTCGATCATCCGGTGTTGCAAATAACTTGCCCGGATCGGTGCCGGTGGACATCGCCACCGACAACGAGATCGCGGTTGCAGACTCGATTCATGGTGCGCGTTGGCTGACACCCTGGCGGCACAGTTGCGCTACGAGATGTTGGAGCATCTCGATCGCGATGCGGCCTTCTCAACAGCCTCCGACGCCGTTGCGTGGGCAACGGCGCTGTTCACGAACTGATTGGCGCCTGCACACTCCCGTCAGCGCCCCAAGGCGAGCGCTTGGGTTCGCACAAGCACCAAGCTCCCATGTCCGGTGGCCCACTGGTTCTTGGCTTCGCCGAGCCCAGAACAGACGAAAATCACGGCGACGGGGCTAGCGGGACGACTCTCGAAACATGACCCCATCTGGCACCGCATCCGCGAGCTGCACAAGACGTGCTTCGGATCAAACATCCAGGTCGATGAGTAGTGTGTTTTGCGCTACGCTGCCGGCATGGCTTCTGCGCCCCACCCACTTTCCCTGCGCCTTGGTCGCGACGGGCTGAGCGCGCTGGACGAGCTCGCCAGGCGACGAGGCTTGAGTCGCGCCGAGGCTGCCCGGCAAGCGATCACCGAGACAGCAGAGCGCGAGCGCCGACGTGGCGGACTTGCAGCGGAGGCGCGGCGCCTCATGCAAAACGAGGACTATGTGCGAGAAGCACGCGATGTTGCCGGGCTGATGGAGACGCTGCGTGGTCCGTGGTGATGTCCATCGGATCAATATGCCGAGCAAACGCGGTCATGTCCAGGAAGGTCGCCGATTCGCGGTGATCGTCCAAGCGGACGATCTGCTTGCCCTCTCCACAGTCGTCATATGCCCGACATCGCGTTCGGCGTTCACAGCTAGCTTCCACCCCGAGGTCATCGTCGCCGATCAGCCGACTCAGGTTCTCTGCGAGATGATCGGCGCCGTCGATGCGCGCGCGCTCGGCGAGCGCATCGGACACCTGACCCACGACGAGCTGCGTAGCATCGAAGACGCGCTGCTACTCGTGCTCGACCTGCCGTAAATACACCAACAATGCCGCAACAGCGGTGGACGGAGATCGAGGGACGATGTTCGAACACCGACACGGTATGGCGTCTCATCAGGGAACTGCATGCCGAGCGCTTCGACAACCACCGTCGCGGGCCCTATGCCCAGCGGCGGGACGAGGCGAGGCTTTGACCTCCCGTCCGGTCATCTGGCATCTTGGCCAGCTTCGAGTTTGCGGCGGAGCTCTTGGAGACCCCTATCGACGCGTATGCGCATCGTGTCGGGTTGCTCATCGAATCTTTCGCCCATCGTTTTGTAGCTGAGCCCCTGGTATATCCGCAATTCGATTGCTTGGCGGTAAAGGGGTCTTAGCCTGGATCCTCCGCGTGATTGCCTGGTTGTGGTGGTTTGATGTCGTCGGCCTGATTTTTGGGTGTCGTTGCTGGTGTGGTCGGCGTGAGGGGCGATGGGTGTCTTCTCGGGGGCCCTTGGCGGCGTGTTTTCGGGCAGCGGTGAGCGCGTCGTGTCGATGGGTGGCTCGGCTGGTCCCCTGGTCGCGGCGGTTCGCGTTCAGGTGAGT